>DATHMF010000105.1 GCA_035487355.1 Terriglobales bacterium
ATCAGCTCAATCGTCAGCGCCACGTTGTCCCCCGGCATCACCATCTCCGTGCCGCCCGGCAACTCCGCCACGCCCGTCACGTCCGTCGTACGGAAGTAGAACTGCGGACGGTAGCCCTTAAAGAACGGCGTATGTCTGCCGCCTTCTTCCTTGGTCAGAACGTAAACTTCGGCCTTGAACTTCGTGTGTGGCGTGATCGAGCCCGGCTTGCACAGCACCATCCCGCGCTCTACATCTTCCTTGGCCGTTCCGCGCAGCAGCAACCCGGCATTGTCCCCCGCCAGGCCTTCATCCAACTGCTTCTTGAACATCTCCACGCCCGTGACCACCGTCTTCTGCGTGTCCCGGAAGCCTACGATCTCGACTTCCTCGCCGACCTTGATCTTGCCACGCTCAATACGGCCGGTAACAACGGTTCCGCGCCCCTGGATTGAGAAGATATCTTCTATCGGCATCAGGAACGGCTTATCCACATCGCGCGCCGGCAACGGCACGTTCTTGTCTACCGCTTCCATCAGCTCATCAATGGATTTCTCCCACTTCGCTTCCCCGTTCAGCGCTCCCAGCGCCGATCCGCGAACGATAGGCAGAGTGTCTCCCGGGAACTGGTACTTGCTCAGCAGCTCCCTGACCTCCATCTCCACCAGGTCCACCAGTTCGGCATCTTCTACCGCGTCCACCTTGTTCAGGAACACCACGATATACGGTACGCCGACTTGTCTTGCCAGCAACACGTGCTCCTTGGTCTGCGGCATCGGTCCATCGGTCGCCGCCACCACCAGGATCGCCCCATCCATCTGCGCCGCTCCCGTGATCATGTTCTTGATGTAATCCGCGTGCCCCGGGCAATCCACGTGCGCGTAGTGCCGGTTGGCCGTCTCATACTCCACGTGCGCCGTCGCGATCGTGATGCCGCGCTCCCGCTCTTCCGGCGCGTTATCAATCGAATCGAACGAACGGAACTGGATCTTGGGGTTGTGCTTGGACAACACCTTCGTGATTGCCGCCGTCAACGTCGTCTTGCCGTGATCAATGTGCCCGATCGTCCCTACGTTCACGTGCGGCTTGCTGCGGTCAAATTTTTCCTTCGCCATGTTCTCTCTCTTTGCTCCTGGCTCTTTGCTCTTACTTGCTTTAAATCTTTCGCGGAATTGATCCGCGCTTTCCGCGTTCATCCGCGGCAAAAAATTCTCTTTCAGTAATACGAGTACAACTTCTTAAACTTGCTGCGAATCGCGGGTTCCACCTGCTCCAGCTTGGTCAGATAATGTTCGCGCAACTGCGCCTGATCGGCCGTGCCCAGCGAGCTAAAAAGCTGCTCAGCCAGCGCTTGTGGCAAAAGCCCCTTTTGCAGCACACCGGCAAAATCGCGAATGCGGAGGTTGCTCTTTTCCATGCTGCGCAAAAACTTGTCGACCGCCTGGGGAGCAAAAACCGCGTCAATCGCCGCCTTCAACTCGCCAAAGACCTGCTGGTTATCAACTGCAATGCCTGCCTGCGTATATGTCATCGCTCGCTACTTAACTTCTAATCCTGACTTCGGCTAATCCTGGAGCGGGAGACGGGAATCGAACCCGCGACCAACAGCTTGGAAGGCTGTGACTCTACCACTGAGTTACTCCCGCCAACTCCCGATTGTGTAATTGGGTAATTTAGTAATTGGGCAAATTGCACAACCACTCCGACTCACAGCTTTTCACTTACTCAATTACAAAATTACCCACTTACCCAATTTGCATCTCTGGAGCTGATGACCGGGATTGAACCGGTGACCTCTCCCTTACCAAGGGAGTGCTCTACCAACTGAGCTACATCAGCAAATCTTTATTTGTCCTCAGCTTCGGCGCGCCTGCGAAACTCGTGGGTCACAGTTCGAATTGCGAACAGTCCCAGAATCGCAAGAGTAACCAACCGAATTCGCTGATCGCTCAACGTAAACCAGGCAAGAATTGCTATTCCAACATAAATCGTCAGCGCAATTCCTAGCTTGGTCACACAACCTCAAAGTAAAAAATCCTGGTGCACAGGGGAGGATTCGAACCTCCGTAGGGCTTTGCTCTAAGGGCTCCGCAACGCTTCGCTGCTGCGCCCTCGCGCTCTGCTCACGCCATCCAGCGCTCGCTCCGCGCTCACCCTTTTTACTGCTACTCAAATCCTGGTGCACAGGGGAGGATTCGAACCTCCGTAGCTCCAAGGAGCGGCAGATTTACAGTCTGCTGCCATTAACCACTCGGCCACCTGTGCGCAGGGCCGGTCGTTAACTCTAATCACCCGGCTCTTAAAACCATCTCTAAGGACTCAGCAACACTTTTCTGCTGCGCCCTTTTTACAGGCATAGCTCCGCGTTTGCGAACCAAGCAGCTATAGACAAACCACGTTCCGGAAATTTTCCTCGAGTGGAGTGTTGCTGTTGCAGACCTGCACCGCGTCCCGTCTGCTGGCGGATCAAAACTGGAGCTGGCGAAGGGATTTGAACCCCCGACCCTCTGATTACAAATCAGATGCTCTACCAGCTGAGCTACGCCAGCCTGATTCCTTCCGGGAACTGCCCTGAATGGAAACACAACGTCCCAAAGAGTTCTTCACACCAGGGACAAAGTTTAAAGGTTAGCACAGCGGCTATGATCCAGCAAGCCGCAGTGTTATTCAACAGTAACCATGCCGGCAAAACAGAATGCTATGATGCCGACTGAATAAATTTTAACGGAAACCAGCATATTCCGCCACTCTTGGATGCACGAATGCGACTAAAAAAACGCTATTTTGCCCTCGCGCTGGCCCTGGTTGCGGCAATCGCCTCGGGAATTTACCTCTGGATGTGGATGCACGCCGCGCCGGAGTGCGTCCGTTTGCTGCCCGACTCTGATGCCGTGGTGTACGTGAACCTGGCGCCGCTGCGCGTGGCCAATGTTTTCACCAGCCTGAAAAAAGTCGCCCATGACCAGGACTACGAAAATTTTATCGAGCAAACCGGTTTTGACTTTGAACGCGATCTGGATGAAGTCGGCATTGCAGTCCATCTTCCTTCGCCTCCGGATGCAAATGCTCCGGCGGGAGCTGCACAGGAAACCAGATTTTCAGAAGTCTTTAAAGCGAACTTTGACCGCAACCGCGCAAGCATTTTTTTTCATAAAATCTCCCGCAGCACAGAGATCTATCGCGGGAAAGAAATCTATACCATTCCCGTGGAAAACCGGCTGGTACGTGTGGCAATCTTGAGCGCGAACCAGGTTGCGGTTTCCAATGTGGAGAGTCCCCAAATCATCCATCAAATGATTGACCGCGCGCCCGAGTCGGGCCTGCCGTTCATCGAGCCTGCGCTGGTACGCGAGCACTACAAAGATGTCACCTTCGGCAGTTTGGCGTGGGCCATCGGGAAATATTCTTCTTCCAGCAACAGCCAAAATCTTAGCCTACCAGGTGGGTTCGACCTGCCCCTTCCTGCCCAGACGACTTGGGTTGTCTCTCTCCGCTTTGCCGGCTCCATTGAACTGAAAGCGCAGGCCCTCACCTCCAACGAAGAAGATGCGCGCAAAGTTGCCGACACGCTGGGTACACTTTTGAGCCTCTTCCGCTCATTGCAGACAAATATTGGGACGCAAGGACCAGATGCGGACGTAAAAAGCTTTTTTGACAGCTTGCAGGTCACACAGGAAGAAAACCGCGCAACCTTTACGGCAACGGTTCCCATTGGATTTATCAGGAAACTTGCACGCGATGCGCCTCAAGCGATGACAAATCAACCGGAAGCAACCCCGTCACCACAGGAAAAGAAGAAGAAGTTTTAAAGAAAATAAAATTAAGAAAATAAGTTACGAGCCGGCGGCGAGTACAACTGCCTGCGCCAGGGTCGTGCGCAGGTATTTGTAAGGATTGACGGGAGTGTTGTTGATGCGGACTTCGTAGTGCAGGTGCGGGCCGGTGCTGCGCCCGGTCAGGCCAACGTAACCAATTACGTCTCCACGTTGCACATGCTGGCCTGCGATAACAGCAAAGGCGGAAAGATGTCCGTAACGTGTGCTGATGCCGTGGTGATGGTCAATCTGGATCAAACGGCCGTAACCGCCTACTTCTTCAGCCATGGTAACAACACCGTCTGCGGGCGCGATGACCGGGTGGCCGTAACTGCTGGAAATATCTATTCCACTGTGGAATGCACCCTCGCCATTGAAGGGATCAATTCGTTCACCGAACGATCCGGTCACCATTCCTTCGACCGGCCACAAATTCGGGGCCTCAGCCATTCGCATCCAGTCGGCTGTGGTTGCATTCTTCACCAGAGGAGAGCTGAGTGCAATGGATGTAACTCCCGTCAACGCAGAAGTGCGCAGAGCATAAAGCTGATCCAGAGAACTGTTGACCTGCTGGTGATTCAAAGAACCGGAAATGGCATTATCCAGAATGGGATCTGACTTAAGGCCGTACAAGGAAGAAACTTCGCTTGCCAGCGACCCTAGCGATGCCACCTGCGTATCTTTTTCCTGCGCTACCTGCTCCAACTGGTTATAGCGGTTGGCAATAATTTCCTTTTCCGTCCGTAGCTGATTGAAGCGCGCCACCTTGGTCAGCATGCGGGTATAGGAGCCGGCGATGCCCGTAATGGTAAACATCCCAATCAGGGCGCCGGCAAGAAATACATATAAGTAATGAATAGGAATGGGAATTTTGCGGATCTGCCCTTCGGCATCGCGGCAAACAAAAAAGATGTAGTAGCGCTTCCGCAAAATATAAATCCCTCCGCCCACTCTGGGGCGAGTGCTGTTTAATACCTACTGCGGTTGACCCACTGTTGGGTTACCGATTCAATGCTCCCTGGTTTTGAGCATTGAGGAAACTATCGGTGACGGTCTGTAAACCATCCAGGGGTCGTTGCGACAGAACCTATTATGGAAAACGGCCCCCTAAAGCTAACAAAGCGGTGGGGCCGTGTCAATTCATTCCATTAACAAGATAGTTACATCAGTCGCATTGACACCTTTGGTGAGGTGGCCCATAGGGAGGTGGCCTTTGGTAACAAAATATCGTTTCTCGCAGCCTGCTCTGAGTTGGTTCTGAGATGAATATCGTGCTGTTAAGTCTTGTATATTGAATCAAATGCCATTATCGGAGCTATTGCTGATTGAAAAAATCCGGGCTTTAGCGCGCCAGACTTCGGGCAGGCATCGGGGGGCAAAAGACGCTCTGGGGGCTATCCGCATCGGCATAGGAGACGATTGCGCTGTATTGGCTGGATCGAAAACCCACGACCTGCTGGTCACCACTGATCTGTGCATTCAAGATGTACACTTCCGGCTTGACTGGCATCCCGCCGAGTCGGTGGGCCATCGCTGCCTGACACGAGGGCTGAGTGATATTGCCGCCATGGGCGGAGAGCCAACCGCGGCATTTCTCTCGTTGAGTATGCCGGCTCGTCTCCCTCAGAAATGGGTGGATGGATTTTTTAAGGGCTTTCAGCGATTGGCAACGCGATTTGGTGTCGCGTTAGCAGGAGGGGATATCGCCACCAGTCCCCAGGGCATTTCTGCAGATATCGTTGTGCTGGGCCGAGTGCCAAAAGGTAAAGCTATCTTACGTTCCGGAGCGCGTCCGGGCGATTTGATCTATGTAACCGGAACTTTGGGCCGTTCGACGGAGGCGCTTGCTGGATTCAAGCTCGGGCAGCGACGCTCGCCATCCGTCACTTCCACTCATTACCTTCCTCAACCCCGCCTCAAAGCAGGCCAATGGCTGCAACATCAAGACGCGGCAACTGCAATGATTGATATCAGTGACGGGCTTTCGACTGATATGGCGCATATTTGCACTGAGAGCCGAGTGTCCGCATTATTGCTTCGCGAAGCCATTCCGTTCGATCGCTCTCGCAAACGCAGTTTTGGAGAACGCCTCGAAGAAGATACGCGCAGGTATGTTTTTGCCCTGCATGGCGGGGATGACTACGAACTGCTCTTCACCGCGCCCCGCAGAAAAAAACTCCCGCACACGCTCGGGGGAACGCGAATCACCAACATCGGTGAGATCACGGCGCCCAAAAAAGGCGCCGCTCCGATCACCATTGTTCATGGAGATGGCCGGGTTGAGCCCCTGGATGTGCGCGGATGGGAACATTTTCCTTCGTCCGCGATGGGAGATAAATAGCCTGATGGATAATCTCGATCTCTTGATGCGTCGTGTTCGTAGTTGGTTTACCGATGACTTTGAGCAAATATGGGCACGGTCGGATAATGAAGTGGTGCAGTAATCGGCCAGTCTTATGTTCCCGATACCCATTTCTTTTTCTTTAAGGGTCTCGAATGATTGAAACTGTTGTCAAATTCATTCGCCAGCACTGCCTCCTTAAACCCGGTGAGCGTGCAGGCGTAGCGGTTTCCGGCGGCGCCGATTCGGTGGCATTGCTGCGTATCCTGCTCGAATTGCGCAGTGAACTGGGAATCGTACTCGTGGTTGTGCACTTCAATCATAAAATTCGTGGTGTGGAATCGGATGATGATGAGCGATTTGTGCGCGAGCTGGCAGAGAAATTCGGGTTGAGTTTTTTGAGTGGCGAGGACGATGTGCCGGCATACTCTCGCGAACACGGATTGGGCATGGAAGCGGCTGCTCGCAAACTGCGTTATAAGTACTTCGGCACGTTGTTTCAACCGGAGGAAGGCGGTAGCGTGCCAATGCTCGACAAGATTGCCACAGCTCATACCCAGAACGACCAGGCGGAAACCGTACTCATGCGCCTGCTCCGCGGAGCCGGTACGCGAGGGCTGAGCGGGATTCATACCAGCCTTGCAGATATGGACCCTGAGGATACTCACCACCAACTGAATTTAGGCGCTCCTCGCATCATTCGTCCTCTCCTTGCGATCACTCGCGGTGAGATTCTTGATTACCTGCGTTCTATCAACCAATCCTGGCGTGAAGATTCCAGCAATCGTCTGCTCGAACACACACGCAATCGCGTGCGGCATGAATTAATTCCCGCGTTGGAGCGGGAATTCAATCCGGCAATCACGCGAGTGCTGGCGGAACATGCGGAAATCGCGCAAGCAGAAGAAGAATATTGGAATTCACAAGTGGAGCAGGTTTTGCCCGCAGTTTACGCTGCCGACCGCAATGTCTTGAAGGTTGACTCTTTATTGAAATTACCTTTGGCCCTCCAGCGCCGCGTGATTCGTATTGTGGCGGAGCGCAATGGACTCACTCTGGATTTTGAACATATCGAGGCCGTGCGGCGGCTGGCTCACGGCAAAGCCGGCCTTAGGCCGAGACAAGTAGCGCTTCCTGGAGGAGCGGCCGATCTGGCCGTACGTGATGGGATTTTGGAACTTATGTTGCGGTTGGGTAGTCTAAGTAAAGTAGCGGCGAAGGACTATGAATACCGCCTTCCGGTACCGGGATCGGTTGCCGTGCCGGAGATCGGAAGGTATATCCGTGCACGGCTGGTAACGGTGCAAGAAGAGGGGAAAACACCGTTCCAGAGTTATAATCAGGCCCAGCTACTCAATCCAATGACCCTTAGCGCCGGGCTGACTGTAAGAAACTGGCGTCCCGGAGACCGGTTTTGGCCAGCCCATACCAAGTCTCCAAAGAAAGTGAAGGAGTTGCTGCAGAAGATGGCGGAAACGGAACGCAGATCCTGGCCGGTGGTAATCAGCGGTAACCAGATTGTGTGGATGCGGGGATTTCCATCCCCTGCCTGCTTCAGTCTTCCAGCCAATGCGCCAGCTTCCACGCGCGGCCTCTTAATCGAAGAGGTCGGAGACAGAAAATCTGTGAGCGAGTAAGTGAATTTTTGATGAGTGTTTGTCCCGAGCGAGCGGGTCGGGTTCCCAAAGCACCCGGGTTCGCAGAGCGCACCGGGTTTGTAGATAAACGAGGGTTATGGTTTGAGTAAGACAGTTGCCACTGAAGAACGTGTTCTGCTGAGTCCAGAGCAGATCCAAAAGCGCATTCGCGAGTTGGCCCGGCAGATTTCAGATGACTACCGGGGCAGGACCTGCTGTGTTGTCGGAGTACTGGAAAATGGCTTTATGTTCATGTCTGATCTGGTGCGAAACTTGGAAGTGCCCGTGATCTGCCAGTTCATTAAGCCTCATATGCATGAACTTTCGGCGGGCGGCATTTCTCGAAAAGAAATCAATTACAGCCCCTCGGTGGATGTAAAGAACCAGCACGTGCTGCTGGTTGAAGGATTAGTGCAAAGCGGCATCACCAGCGATTACCTGATGCACCATTTCAAGGCTCAGGGGGCGTCTTCGGTAAAACTGGCGGCCTTTCTGGATAAATCCTCGTCTCGTAGGGTTTCCCTGCGGCCCGACTATTACGGATTTGTTCTTGATGAATCGTTCGTGGCCGGCTATGGCCTCGGATCTCCCCATCTAAACCGCAATTTGCCCTATGTAAGGATTGAAAACAGCCGTTTTTCAAACCCCCCGGACGAGACTGTTCGCTGAAATCCGGGTTAGGGTAAATATCCCACGGGTTAGAAAGCTAATCCTTTAGTTACGTTAGTTATATCCATCTCTGGTTAAAAAGGGTTTAGAATCGTAGGAAGTGGTTTTTTGCGTCGGTCGAAAATGGTTACAACGCATCTAATCACCAAGCGTCATAACAGTTATGAGGCTGTCTCAAGGTCCCAGTAAGGCTGTGACCTGCAGAAGTTAGGAGTACGTGGTGAATTCAACCGTAAAAACGATTGTGGTATGGGCGGTCATCCTGTCGTCCATCATTGTGCTGTACCAGGTAATCAAATCAAATGGTCCCAACAAGGAAAAGGAACTCAACTTTTCTGACTTCATGAGCGAAGTGGACCAGGGAACTATTACAAAACTAACCATTTCTCTGGAAAATTATGAGGCTAAGGGTACGCTTCGCGACGGTAGCACCTTTCGTACCGCGGTTCCTCCCAATTATCCGCACATGATTGACGTTCTGACCGAGAAGAAAGTCCCGTTCATATATCAACCTATAAGCTCGGGCAATTGGCAGACTGCTTTGATGTTCTTCGGGCCGGTGCTGCTGCTGGGAGCGTTCTGGTTCTTCATGATCCGCCAGATGCAGACCGGGGGCAACAAGGCCCTCAGCTTTGGCAAGAGCCGCGCCCGGCTGCTGAGTATGCAGCAAAAGAAGGTCACGTTTAAAGACGTTGCTGGCGTGGACGAAGCCAAAGAAGAGCTGCGTGAAATTATCGAATTCCTGCGCGAAGCGCAAAAATTCCAGAAGCTGGGCGGACGCATTCCTAAAGGCGTGCTGCTGGTCGGCCCTCCAGGAACCGGCAAAACGCTGCTGGCCCGCGCCGTGGCCGGCGAGGCCAATGTGCCTTTCTTCTCGATCTCCGGTTCAGACTTCGTGGAAATGTTTGTAGGCGTGGGCGCAAGCCGCGTCCGCGACCTGTTTGAGCAGGGCAAAAAGAATGCGCCTTGCATCATCTTCATTGATGAAATTGACGCCGTGGGCCGCCACCGTGGCGCTGGCCTCGGCGGTGGACATGACGAGCGCGAGCAAACCTTGAACCAGTTGCTGGTCGAGATGGATGGCTTCGAGTCGAACGAAGGCGTCATCCTGGTGGCTGCCACCAACCGCCCTGATGTGCTTGATCCGGCGCTGCTGCGCCCCGGCCGCTTTGACCGGCGCGTAGTGGTAAGCCGTCCGGACGTGCGTGGACGCGAAGAGATTCTGCGCGTTCACACTCGCAAGATTCCTCTCTCCGACAATGTGGAATTGAACATATTGGCCCGCGGCACACCTGGATTCTCAGGCGCTGATCTGGCCAATATGGTGAATGAAGCGGCACTGCTGGCGGCACGCAATAACCGCAAGACCGTCACCATGTTCGACTTCGAGCTGGCCAAAGACAAAGTTCTCATGGGCGCGGAGCGCAAATCGCTGCTTCTTACGGATGAAGAGAAAAAGGTCACGGCCTATCATGAAGCAGGCCATGCCCTGGTTGCCTCCAAGCTGCCGTATGCCGATCCTTTGCACAAGGTCACGATTATTCCGCGCGGCATGGCGTTGGGTGTAACCATGCAGTTGCCTGAGACCGATAAGCATAACTACACCAAGGAATACCTGGACACCGAAATTGCTATCCTCATGGGTGGCCGCCTGGCGGAGGAGATCTTCCTCAACCAGATGAGCACGGGCGCCAGCAATGACATTGAGCGTGCCACCGAGATGGCGCGCAAGATGGTCTGCGAGTGGGGCATGAGCGATCTGGGTCCGCTGACCTTCGGCAAGAAGGAAGAGCAGATCTTCCTGGGCCGCGAAATCGCCCAGCACCGCGACTTCAGCGAAGAAACCGCCATGAAGATTGACGTTGAGGTCCGTAAGATCGTGGATGCCGCATATCAGCGGGCCAAGAACGTGCTGGAAACCGACCGTGAGGCCCTCATCCGCGTGGCCAAGGCGCTGCTAGAGCGTGAAGTGCTCGATGCCAACGAGTTGAAGCTGGTGATCGAAGGCAAAGACTTGCCTAAGCCACCAACTCCTAACGACAACGACGGCGCCCCTCAGCATGTGCTGAAGCCGGAACTCAAACCGGAACGCGCTCCGGGTATGGCTCCAGGACAGCAGCCGGCGTAATCGTTACAACTAAAATGTTCAACAAGGGCGGCCTCAGTGCCGCCCTTATTTTTTTAGGTCGTTATCTAACTTCCGAGCGGCGGACTGCTGGCTAAAGCCGGTTGGTCGCTTTCCATATGTATGACTCCATCCTCTGAGCTGAAGAAATGCCAGCAGCCCGTGCAGCTGGGTTGGATAGGATCGGCATTGATGGTGAATGAATCCAGTTTGCCTTCGTGTTTCTTGTGGAAGGCCCGGTAGGTAAACACGTATCCATTTCTGCGGTGGTCCGCCCATGTTCCGTTTGTGAGCCACTCATAATTCTGCTTAGACGACGTGGTTCCCTTTAGTTGCGACATCTGTTCAAGGCTGTCGGGATAATAGCCATATTCGGTCTGATACGTCGTCGCAGCGTTAACGATAGTACGGACGCCGACAATTGCCGAATCTGTATTGCCGAGCTGTATGAACCGCGGCACAACAAAGGCAATCGCAACAACCAAACAGATAGTCGCGACGGCAACTATTGTAAAGATCGTCTTGTTCAGCTTCATGTTCCCTTGGATGCACTAGTCCGATTCATTGTGAACGAATTTCTGTATCTAGACTAACTGGCAGCTATTGCAATGGGGGGCTCTCGGCTGAGGCCTGGTGGTCGATTTCCATCCTCACAACTCCATCCTCTGAGCTGAAATAATACTTCATGCCTGTACGGCCGGGTTGAATGGGGTCGGCGTTGATCGTGAACGCATCATATTTGCCGTCGTGGTGCGAGTCAGAGGCCTGGTAAGAAAACACATATCCGTTTTTGGCACGGCTGGCCAGCGTTGCATCAATGAAGCCGGCGTGGTTCTCATCGGGTGCAGCATTACCCGGAGGCTGGGAAAGCTGATCGAGCGTCTGCGGATAATGACCGTATTCAGCCTGATATTGTATGGCTGCGGTAACGATCGTACGCACACAGGCAATTGCCGAAGACTGGTTAGCAGAAATTCGGGCCCTCATCAAGTTGGGAATGGCAATGGCAGCAACAATAAGAATCAAAGGGATTGCAAGCACAAGAATCGCGACCACCACCACGGCAATGACGATGGTCTTATCACTCGATTTGGCCTTTGCCGCTGGCGGGTAATAGGGCGCGGCGGCCGTGGGTAAGACGCTGGTATCGGCTCCGCACTTCATGCAGAACTTCTGGCCGTCGGCCGCGGACTCTCCGCATTGCGGGCAAAATCTCATGGTCTCACTCCTGTTGACTGCAAACCAGCATTCATTATGAACCCACTTTGCAAAATTTAGTGCTGCTCCCCAGCTTCGTTTTCGGGTTTCTTTTTCTGCAGGATCTTTACTGCTGCTTATCCTGGCTGTCTTCCGATCCCAGAGGAGGACTTCCTGCCCCCGCAACTCTCTTGGAAACGCGGATGATTCCCGTTTGATCTAAGTAAAAATGACGCTCTCCCTGGAAATTAGAGACCGGATCCACATACAGCACAAAGGCCGTGGCATGGCCGGCGACATCCAGCGCGCGGGCATCGTAGGAAAAGCGATACCCGGATTGCTCGGGCAAGGTCTGGGACGAATCTACCAGCGCCGCGCCAAATTCATTGGGCTCTCCGCTGGCACGCGGGCCCAGGAGCGCGAGGTCGGTGGGATATCCGTGCTGGTATGTGTCGTGGTACACGGTCAAAGCATGGTTCAGTTTCTGCAGACTCTGGACCGCGGCCGCCTCGTTGGCGCTTATCTGTTTGCTAATGATGGTGGGAACAGCTACGGCTGCAACAATCGCCAGGACAGGAATGGCAACAACCACCAGGATTGCACCCACGACCAGCCAAATCGTCTTGGAGCTGGTTTTGGCAGGAGTGGGAGGAGGGAACAACGGCGCCGGAAAGTTGCTGCTGGGGCCAACAGCGGGAATTGCACTTACATCCGTGCCACATACCATGCAGAACCTTTGATGATCCTGCGCTGTCTGGCCGCATTGTGGACAAAACCGCACCCTCTTGTCCTCGCAAAGAAGGTTTTAGCACATTTTCGAATCGTTAGCTCTTAAGCTTTTGCCTTTAGCTCTTAGCTTTCAAAAACAAAACCGCCGCAGATGCACGCAGACTAACACTGCTTCGGGAAAATTACTCAAAAAGCCTCTGCGTAACTCCGCGATCTCTGCGGTTTCACTTGTTTGTTTTGGGAAGAAAAATCAAGAGGAGACGAGAATCAAAAAGCTGAGAGCCAAAAGCTACTAAGAGCTTCTTTCCAAAATAAAAGAATCCCGAGGGGGCGGTTCACCAATTCTCCTCTGCCAGCAGCTCGCGTTAGACCCTCGCTGACCTGCTCTCGCAGATTGTGCGGCTTTCACCGCGGCAAACTGCGCGCGATCATGCTCGGGCTCCGGGCTAACCACCAACCGGGAAAATCCGGTTAACTTCCTCGGGACTCTATACTGCCTTCAACAAGATTTCCGTTCTCCTCACCCAGCAGATTGCTATAGACCCTCACCGACCCTCCGCCTTTTTCTGACTACGCCTTGCGGCGCAGCCCCCACCAAGCTTGCGGGCTTGATGGTTTTCTGCTCCCGAGCGCCGCTACGCTGTGGAAGCATTTGGCGGTGATCTAAGCTTGAGCCCCGGACGCACTACCAACTGGGAAAACTTAGAAAAATGTCAAAGAACGATTATGTTTTTACGCCTCTCAGTTTTTATGTCAATGAAATTATCGAGCTTTTATCGCCTTTGTTTTCACTAAGCTGCAGCTCGTCCACAGGCCGGTGCCGCAGATTTTGTGCAGGTGATTTTTTATTTTCTCCAAACGGCACAAATTGACGCGAATTTTGCAGCGTATTTTATTTACGCAATCGAATAACTGCTTTGCCTGCGTGGAAAAATCGTTGTGCAAAAACTGTGCTAAGACAATGTTAATGCGGGTTACCCGACAAAAGAGCAATCGAAGATTTAATATTCGAGATGCCCCTGTTGTTGGAATTGCGTGATTTCTCGCTCACAAATTACGTCAAACGATCACCAGAAAACCAACCTGCTTCTATGGGAAATATCTTCAGCGCTGTGGAAATGCCCACCCCCGGGTAAAATCCGGGGCGGGCATTTTGAATGCTATGCAGTCCTGTACATACTCATCATTTTCCACCCTTGACCACATTGATGTATTGTTGCTTGTTTTTCAACAGACTCTTGAGTTCGTCTTGAACCTGGGTTTGAAACTGGCTATCCGCTGATGCGCGTTCGGCAATGGCAGAAAGCATGTCCAGTTTCTTCAGATTTGTCTCTATGTCATTCTTCTTATTCAACTTTTCTAAGTTATCAAGCTCCTTGTCATTCATCTCTATGCGGATCGCTTTCGCGGCCTCAGCAGAAAGTGCGAGCCCATATTGCTTAGCGGCCTTCACCAACGCTTTGTCAATCTGATCACTGACGTCGACGCCAAGTACTTTTTTGGTCACGCCATCACCGATGGGCGTGCACGCACCAAATTCACATCCTTGGCTGTTTGGCAACAATCCGCCAAGCAGGCTTTGGGGCTGAAGGTGTATAAAGCCGGGAAGCCCCAGGTTCTCGCTCAACGGTGGACGCGGACGGGGGTTGACTGTGCCATGGAAGACAGGATGAGGATGTCCTCCGCCAAACAAGAAGTGGATCAGCTGTCCAATCCCGAGAATCAGATCGATGATGCAAATTTCCGGATTACCCGTGGCCACGCCGATTGCGCAGGGACCGCCTCCGTCCAAGCCGGAGGGATCTCTGAAGTTGGCTGGGTTGCCGTTGACATAACCGTAGCGATTGAAGCTTTGCGGATTGCTCGGATCCCCTTCCAGCAGATCCGCGCTCATAAAGCGTCCCAGACGCGGGTTGTAATAACGAAGATTGGCATAATCGAGACCGGACTCGAAATCGTGTTGGTAGCCGGTGAAGTGGATGGCGCTGTAATCAGGCCCGGAGCAGGACAAGCCATCGCCGTAGATCTGGCTGGAGCAAACCTCGACCACCGAACCGGTCCAATCGGTCGTCACCCGGTCCGTCTGCTCCCAGTCGTTATAGGAAAAATATGCGGCCGAATTTCCAGGAGCGTTGTTGTAGGAACCAATATGGGAACCGTCAAAGTAGTTCTCCGCCTGGGTCCATGTCCCCGAAGGTCCGACGGTTGCAACCACATTGTTCGCAAGATCGTAGACGAACTCAGAGACGCCCCCTGGAAGTATCTTGTGGACTCGTCTTCCGTCGACATCGTAGGTATAGGTTGCGGTCGAGCCGCCGTCTATGGCAATGATCCTGTTTTCGGCGTCATAGGTGAAAGTATGAAATCCATCGTTCGTAACGTTACCCAGAACGTCGTAGGTCACTCCACTGCCATGATTGTTGGCATCAAAGGACTGCTGTACGCTGAGTGCGCCATTCTGATGCCAGCGATTGGCGTAAGCGTCAAAGTCCCAGGTATATCCGGTACCGCTGTTAAGGCGCTTGAGGTCATCGTAACCAAAACTCAGGTTCCCCATCACGGAATCATTGCTTGAGGTGATGAGGTTATCGAGTCTGAGAGCATTGTTAAATGAATATATCGTGTTAACTGGGTGACTATCGGTGCCACCACTTAGACTGCCACTGTTGGGACTGAGGGTATAAGGCGCAGGAAACATGCTGCCGTAAACGGAACTGTAGGTGAAGCTGAAAGCAATTCCATTGCCTACTGTTCCTAAATGCTTAGCCGTAAGAGTAATTTGCCCATTGGAAGCGCTGGCGCTAACGTCGGGCGAGCTAAAATTATTCACCAGCGACTGTGCCATCTGTTGTGCAGTAAATCCGCAGATGTAAGTGATCTGCGGTGTGGAAGCTGAACCTACACTCATGCTGACGTAGCCGATGTCGCAGTTTCCGCTGCTGTCGCTATAGGGCTGTCCACTCAGTGTGATCGTGGCCTGGGCTGGCGCAACTCCAACCGGCGGAGCCCCTATGGTCTCTCGTTTCGAGCTCACCGAACCTCGTGGAGAGTATCCAATGGCCTCCACGACTCCGTTGCCATACGAAGCCTGTGTGCGACCGAACGGTCCGTAGTGGATACCCGAGATCAAAGTGCCGGGATGAGTAGAATCTGCCAAATTGCTCGTCATTCCGATGGTGCGTCCGCCGGTCGTTCCTCCTGAGTGGTAAAGGTAAGAATACGTGACGCCGGCCGCGCCATTCGTAAAGCTGGTGCGCGAAGAAGCCAGATTATATTGATAGCCCATGGTGGTGTAGCTGCCTGTCGCAAAAAGCCGGGGAGTAGATTGGTAGTCATAAAGCACATTTCCCATGGCATCGTAGTAAAAACCAGAACCATTGCCCCTGGGGCCCCGGGCAATTTTCGAAGTAAGCCTGCCGATTCCCATCGAACCAGAATGTCCAGCCATCGTGGTTTCATCGTAGTAATAGTTCACGGGCGGAGTCACGCCATCGTCGTAGCCCGTGCTGAGTAACCGGCCCAACGGGTCATAAGTGTAGGTCGTTGTCAGCAATTGTGTGGGATCACTTTGGTTGGGTTTAGGTCTCTTTCGAGTCTGTAGATTGTCGTTATCGTCATAGCTGTAGGACACAACAGAGGACTGACCATCCATTTCAGGAATCGCATCAGCCACCAGGCGCCCCAGGCTGTCATAGGCCTTGGTCCGGACCGTGCGATTCCCCTGGTTGACCTGAAGCAAATCATCGAGAACATCGTATTGATAGATAGTCAAATAACCCGTGGCGGCATAATCCTGCCCGCACGCTGCCGTCGAACTGCTGCCAATATAGCTGGTGGAACTGACCTCACAAACGGAGGCAGTCCGCCCAAAGGCATCATATTGCTTTACCTTGGTTACGATGCCGCGTTCGTCATAGAACACCTGCGCTGCGTTATCAAAACCAAAACCGATGAAACTTTGGTCTGAGTGGGTAATTGTGTCAAGTCTTCCGAATGTATCGTAGGTATAGGAATCTCCATTCCCTGAGCAAACTTTCGGGGTTGCACCGTTCGTCTGGTATGGATAGGAATTGAATTGCAACTGGCCGCGCGTATCATAGCACTGGTCCTGCACATTGAAAGTGCCTTCCTCGTTGGTAACACCTTTGCGGTCAGGACGGCCCAGGGTATCGAAGTGTATGTACGTCACCTTGGTTGTTCCTGACCCGTCGATCTGTTCGGTCCTGGTGTTGTAGGTTGGATCAGGGTAAGCGAAAGTAGTGTTACCCCCGCCCGGAGGGTTCGTGAGAGAGGTAAGACGTCCGAGGTTGTCATATCCGTAGCCGGTGGTCTGTGAGTTTTCATCGGTTGTGCTGGCGATCAGGCCACTGCTGAGGTCATAGCTGGTTTTGACAATATGCTGGGTTGTCGTCGGCGGGTTTGTGGATGCTGTATTCGGGGACTGGACTTGCGTCAAATATGCGTAGCCGTAAGCGCTGGAATACGCAAACGTGGTTTGCGCACCCAATGGATCTGTCTGGCTGACTGCATTCCCAAGCTGGTCATAAGCTGAATGGCTTGAAATCCACCGGTCACTCCCTCCGTTGGTTCCTTGCAGCCAGCGTTGTACGGTAGTCACGTTGCCGCGAACTAGATCGGTATAAGGGAAGTTCTGGTCATCATGCTGGGGAACTCCGTCAATATGAACAAGCCCAGGCTGAGGTTCGTCATAGCTGATTTGGATTTGTGACCCGGGCTTTCCGGAGCTGTCTTTGATGACGACGCCGGAAAGCCGGTCAAGCATATTCTTCTGGATATATGCAGTATCGGTTTTATAGGAATAGTCCGTTTCCCGGTAAGGAACCGCCGGTGGAGCGCCGGTTGGATAATAGTCCCATTCCTTGACCGATGTTAGATTGCCATAGGCAGGGTTGTCGTAAGTGTATTCAGTCTTACTGCTCTTCCCATTGGGCAGGGTGAGCGTATTGCGGAAAGCTTTTATATATTGCGCTCCAGCGCAGTTCATGCCACAGGGATTGCTGAAATCATAGTCCGTCGTTGCTGTAGCCGACAAAGATCGACCCGGGCTCCCGGGAGCGTTTGACCCGGTGTAATAATCCACTTGAGAGTTCCATGCTCCGTTGTTGAGAACAAAAGTGTAGACAATATCGTCTGCAAGTCTTGTCGCCGTCGCTGGACGGGTAACCGTCACTTTTTCCTGGCACCCGGTGCCGTTGGCGGCGCATTGCGAGATCACCGAAGGCGTGAATTGCCACGTTCCGCCATCGACAGCCATAGATGTAATCCAACGATTTTGGTTTTGATAGGAATCCAGGAAATTGGAATAACCGTAGTTGATCTGCCCTCCGTTGGGAAGCGTAATGCTGGTTAATTCGCCATAGGCCCCTGCATCGTAATTGAAGGTATAGGATCCTCCATCCGGAAGTTGAATGCTCTGAATGACGGTTATGTTATCTCGAAACTCCGCGACGGCAGATTGTTGAAAGTGTGTCTGTACGAGAATCGTGCCTGTCGTGACGGTGTAGCGCGCGCGATTCCCCTGCCAGGTAAGCACATCATAGTAAGTCTGGTTCCCATTTTGCGTGACATTGACCGGTGACCGCTGCAACGTATCCGTCAACAAGCCGCCATTGGTTCCTGCCGACAAATAGTTACCGTTCGAATCAGTAGGGCGCGGATAAACCTGGCTGCCATCTCTTGCATAGATGGTTATGTTGTTGTAGTTGGTTACAAATGCGTGCAGGCTGGAGCTGTCTGCCGCCATGGCATCAGCGTTCGGTTTGTCCTGGGGGCCAACGCCATTGGGACATCCTCCGCTGGGTGCCTGGAACGTTTGCAGGCCGTTGAACCAGTGCGACGTACCGTCCGGATCGGTATAGACCCAGGAACTATAGGAAGTTGCGCCCGGATTGTTATTGACTCCATTGCAATATATTCCTGACGTTATGTTCGTGACCTTTCCGCTCAAAGGAGTTACCACTCGCCATCCTCCTTGTGAGTTGGGTATGTTGTCCGGCCTGAAACTATAGGCGACTTGGGGGTTGGCGATATTCACGATGTGCCAGATCCGGCTGTCGTATACCAGTTTCACATCGGCGGAAATGTTGCCGCGCTGCGGCAGTGAGCTCAAAGGAATTTCCAAATGCAAATTGCCGTTGCCCACATTGATAAAGCCGTTCTCGACCGGAATCTCCGTGGCAAATGACGGATGCCCCGTAGCATAAATGTAGTCCTGCCCGTAGGATCTGGATGTCATCCAGAGCAATAAAGTGCAGCAAGAGAAAAATAATACTTTCCCTCGCAATGACCCCTGCAGTTTGCGCCATGTAATCTTCATGATCTTCTCCCTACAATTCTGGTTCTTGGTGATGGAAAGAACGGCTTGTTTCACAGAGAGGAATCCCCTCCGCTTGCCTGTGACCCTTTTAAACAGGCAGAGCACAGCAGGATTCCCCTCTCTATTCATCAAGTGCTGGTTTTAAGAAAAGTATTGGAAATTTTTTTTAGCTAAGGTAAGAAATGGCGGTTGATTGGGAGTAAGTCTTTATTTTTCAGTTGTTTGCCAAAACAGTTTCCCCGTTCTCAGTAAAAGACAAGTCTAACCACAAAGGCACAAAGGAAAACTGGCAAACTGAATACTGCTTGATACCACCCTGGTATCAAATGATTGATTTCTTGGAAACTGCGGGCCATCATTGTGCCAGACGTGTGTCTACGTTAAGCATTCAAGTATGCCCAGGCTTAGGCCGGGTAAGCTTTTGGTGAGCGCTTGTCCCGCGCGAACTAAAAGCGAGGGCGTAGCGGTTTTACCGCGGAGCCCTTAGAAAGAAAGTTCTTTGACAATTCGTTGTCGGTGAATCGAAGCGTGAGCTTTCGGCGTCCTTGGGGGCCTGGAGCTGTTTCTTAGACTGCCGGGTCCATTACTCCATTCTTAGTCGTAAGAAATTGATTGCTAAGGATTTAGAGTGGCGTCCACTACTCTAAGTAATGGGGGGGTGAGGACCTACGGAACAAGGGATTTAAGAGCAGTACTCGGACTTTCTTATGTACTCTCACCCCATCCGGGCAGACTAGCAGCAAGTCCCCTCCCCTGGATCGCTCTTCGCCAATAATAACGCGGGGCAGACGCGATTCAGGGCACTCCAAACACTTGCTAGCAAGTGGGTTGGCGGCCCCACACAATCTTCTAAAAATCTGCGTTGATCTGCGGCGAAGGTCCTTATGCTTTTCTCAGTTCGAGACCCCGTCCCCTGGGCATTCCGCAAATTTTCATTTTTTCAACCAGATTTCGACGCGGCGGTTCTTGTCGCGTCCGTCTTCGGAGTCGTTGGATGCTACGGGAAGTTCAGAACAAAAGGCCGCGGTGGTTGACGGCCGCACTCCCCGCAAAATGAACTGCTCTTTCACAGATTCGGCGCGCTTCTTGGAGAGATCACAATTCACGCGCGCGCTTCCTTTATTGTCGGCAAATCCGAGAAGGAAGATGTTGTCGCCGGAATAATGCAGATCGGTCAAAAAGGTGACGACGCGGTCGAGATCATCTACCGCTTTGTTGTCCAGGTCGGATTTCCCGGCACGGAAGCGAAAATTCAACGACAACCTCTGCGCGCCCTCGATAAGCCGGCGGTATTCAGTCGGCGCACCAGTCGGAACGGGACCGGCAACCGGCTGCACGTTTTGGCCGACGAAGCCGATCTTCTCGACGATGTTTTGTCCCTCGCTGGATAAAGCGAAATTTATGAACTTGAGAGTCAGATCGTTGGGCGGGCTGGCAGGGGTATAAAAGAATAGGCGGCGTGAGAGCGGATAATCTTCCGTCGCAACCGTCATGCGATTCGGCATGAGCGAGCGGCTGCCACTGTCAGAGACGGCAATGGCCTTGGCCGATTGAACGTAGGGCAACCCGATGAAGCCAATAGCACTGGGATCTTTGGCAACGGAATCGGAAAGTTCGCGGCTATCTTCCACTCTGTGAGCGGAGGCGACCAGAGGTTTGCTGCCCAGCACAAGAGTTTTGAAGGTGTCATAGGTCCCCGACTTATCATTGCGCGCGAACACGTTGACGGGCGCACTGGGGCCGCCGACTTGCGACCAATTGTTAATTTCCCCGGTAAACAACTGCGCAACCTGACTTTTACTGAGCGACTCTACGGGGTTGGTTTTGCTTACGATCACGGCGATGCCGTCGAGTCCTAAGACGTGCTCGGACGCGGGTGAGGTCATGTCCCCAAAGCTTGCGAGCTGGCCGGCTTCGGCGGGCTTGATCTTGCGCGAGGCCATGCCGACATCACAGGCGTTCTTCTGCAGATCTTCAAATGCAGTTGCCGAACCGTGAGCGTGAATCTCAATCACCCGGGGAGCGGAGTCGCCCGGCATGATGCCCTGGACGCGCACCTCGTCCTCTTTGTCACCGGGAACGGTTTTTACTTCGGTTGCCCCCTGCTGCCTGAGAAACCCTTCAGCCAGGGCCGGCGCCAAAGCAGCGCCGATGGTGTTCGAGCCGCTTAGCTTGAGAATCGCTCCGGTAGAGGAAGCAGCAGCGTTACCATGAAGCCGGGCAGAAATCTGTGGCCAGAAAAAGTAGATTGCTCCTCCTGCGAGCACGATCACCAGCAAGGCAACCACGGCCTGGACGGGAGACTTCCTCTGCGACTGCGGAGCTTTCCAGATCGGGCCCAGGGCCCGATTGCATTCCGGACAGGCGAATGCTTTGCCTTCTGCTATGGTGATGAGTTCACGGCTGTCGGCTTTATTGCACATGCCGAAATTGGTGCACTTTCCGGTACGGGTTGGCATAGTCGTTTCTCTATCTTTAAATTGTTTATTTATTGTCTGGTTCCCAGGAGGACTACAGCAGCTTCTCCCGCGTTATAAAACATGCGATAGACCTTATCCGACGGATTCTTGCGCCTGGCCTTGATCTCTTCCACCTGCGACTGCACCGAGGCGCTCAAAGCCTCTCTCTTCTGCACGTGCAGATACTCTTTTTTCAGCAGCGGCTGAATGGTCGCCACCAGCGCGTCGAAGGTGAGCTTGTTGGATTCACTGATGGCCTCGTTGATATCACGTCCCAGAGAGACCGGAGGATTGTCTGCTCCTGCCTCGCCCTGATTGACCAGGTAGAGATTTTTGAGGCCGGTCGAGGGGTCCTCCAGGGTCTGCACCACGTGCATGGCTTTGCCGATCATCAGGTAGGCCAGGAACTTTCTGGGTTCAACGTCCTCCACGTAGAGGTTCGGCAGGGCCGGGCCTTCGCTTTCCAGGTGCAGCTCCATTCTGGCCTGCTCGGAGTTGCTGGCCCTGATGCGCTGCTCATATTTCTCGCGCAGGAATTCGGCTTGCTGGATGAAGCGAACCGGGAACAGATTGGTGATGTTCACCAGGGTGATTTCCCGGGCTTTGGCGTTGCTGATCACCTCGACCTTGGCTCCGGCCGCCGCCTTCTCAAATTCACTGCGCAGCGCCCCGAGAAATCCCGCAGCGTGGGCAGCCTCGGGGAGGATGATGGAAAGGCAGGAGACGAATCCCTCGCCCGGAAACGTGCCGGGGCCCTGGCGCGTGATCTCGGCCTGACTGAAGCGCAGATAAGGCCTAGCGCGGGAAACAACATCGGCGAGATACGCCCGCAGCGCCTGGGGATCTTCCTGATACTGGTGCTGCAGTCGCTCTAAGACGCTCAACTGCAAAATCCGCGCATCAGGAGAGGTGGCGGCAACATAGTTGTTGTGCGCCGCGACCACGTTTTTCAGGCTGGTGATTTCCAGAATGTCCGCAAACTTTTCTTTGGGAACGCGAAGATTGAAGCTGGCGAAGCCGTGATTCGCTCCCAGCAGCCGGGCCAGTGCGGCGCGCACGGTGGTGCTGTGCTTCTGCTGCTCGGCGCGGTCACGGACCACGGCTTTGACAAAGTTTTTGACCGCCTCGGGTTGATAGAAGCGGATGACCGGTTTCTGCACGCCGGCCTGGCCGGCATCGGAGCAGCGCTCGGCGACGCGTGCGGTGAAGTCTTTGATGACCTCAACCATCATGGCCGCGCAGTGATCAGCCTCTGAGGCCAGCATGGCCACCTCGCTGATGAGCGCCGGCAACAGCTTCACGGCAAATCCCAGGCCTTCGATGCGCGTGCGATAGATATACAACTGCTGCAGGGATTCGATCTGCGCATTCAGCAGGGTCTCGCGTTTCCCCTTGCCGGCAATCACGCCCAGGCGAGACCACTCGGCGGCATGGGAGGCGACGCGGGCTGCGGCCTCCTCTTCCATTTGCCGGTGTTTGGCGAGCTTGCCTTCCATCTGCTGCTCGCGCTCTTCGAGCGAGGCCAGAAGCGCTGCCAGAATGCGTGAGATATCATGCATAGACCGCAGGCCCGCGATCCATTCCTGGAAAAGCTCTTTTTCAATGCGTACGCAGAGTTCGCGGACGTAGCCGCCGATCTTCTCGCGCGGGGTCTCGTAAAAACTTTGCACGCCGACGTCGCGATAGTTCTGGGAAAAGGCGGCCTCGCAAAGCTTCGACAACTCCTCCAGCCAGACGCGCTCGTTTCTGTCGAACGACTCGTGGACGTGCGACATCAGGTTGGGCACCAGGTTGAGCCAGAAGGCGTTGATGGGCTTCCAGCGCTTGTTCTTGACCTCATCGGGCAAAATACCTTCGGAGAGGACCAGGTGCTCGTCTGACAGACACCAGCGCTGCAGTGTTTCCTTCAGGCGAACGAACTCGGTGAAATTCCGGGTGCCGGGACCTTCGGAATATCCGCGGGATTCGATCCAGTGATTGAATTGCAGTTGCAGGGCTGCCTGACGTGCGAAGGTGTAGGTCAGATACTCCTGGATCTCTTCTTCCGGATAGATAATCTGCTTGATGCCAAAGGTGAAGAACTGGCGGGAGCGCTCGGCATTGCGGGTGAAGGGAGATTCTTCGGCGCGGCTATCCATGTTCTCGAAGGTCTCCTGCTGTCGCAGAGAATCCCAGACCATGTCTTTTACGGCGACGATCTTCTGATATAGAAATGCAGAAACCAGCTCAGGAATTTCCTTGTCCACATCAAGTTTGTTCTGGTCTTCGTTCTCGTCGGAAAACAGGTAACAGCAGTTGAATGGGTCCTGCTGCACGAGCCGGTCTTTCCTCTCGCCTGACAAGTCGTGCGGCTTGAAAGCGCCGACACTGAGCGCGTTCAGCTCCATCAGTGCTGCATAACCGTTGGCGTGGTAGTTGGCACCGGCACGGCTTGCGCCCGGATTTCGTTCCGGCAGCAAAGCATAAACCAGGATGCGGTAATGCTTGTCGGGATACAGCGCCCGGATCTGGGAAACAGCATCCACAACGCATCCGCTGCCGATGCCGCCCGCCAGACCACAGCAGACGTGAAACGTCACCGGGGCCGGACTGCCAGCTTCCATTTCCTTGACCAGTGTCTCCACTTGCCAGCGGAACCAGGTCACGCCACCAGCAAACAACAGCCTTCCCAGACGCCGCTTCTGACCGCCAGTGATACCTCCGGCAGCAGCGGAGTTGAATACACTGCGAAACATTTCGCGGTCGCCGATCCAGGGGCTGATCCCCGGATAAACCTCAGGATTTTCCAATACCGAAGTCAGGTCCTCGCCTGAGATCTTGCTGAGCTGTACGTTATGGTCCACGACCTTCCATGGGCTGGTGGGATCTTCAGGAACCATACTCTCGTCGCTGGAGTCTACGTAGAGATAGCGGACATTCACCCCCACAGGGCCTTCACTGCGGAAGTTCTGACAGACCGTCTTGCGTAAATAGCGCAAGACCTTTCCGCCGGTTCCACCGAGTCCTATGACGAGGTGATTATTGATCATGGTAATGGCCGCCCATCATAAATAATCTTAATAACGATAGAAATGGAATGAGACGCTGACTCAGAAAATTCATCGTCTCTTAACAAATCCGCCATGCACAGAAACGAGTGCAACTGTGAGGGTCACAAATTATGAGTTGCGAGGATTGCGAGCATTATATCCAAAGGATGCACAGATAAAAATACAGTTTGTTGCATGGCCGGTTACTGATTTGCCTGGTGATTTCCAATCTCGGGAAAATCCCAAAATGGTTCGGCCAAAGACCCCGGCAGTTCCATGGCTTGGAGTTTCTGCGCCTAAAAGCCATGGCCATGATTCCGCTCAATTACCGTTGACATCGCAAAGATTCCAAAACGCTATTCATTCTGTTTGCTACGCTGAGATGAGACAATAAATTCAAGCTGAAACCATGCTTTCGGTTGAGAACCTTAACGTCTTTTTTCGGGCCGCTGACGGCAAACAGCCACCTGCCGTGCGGGATGTTTCTTTCTCGCTGCAGCCGGGTGAGGTGCTGGGACTGGTGGGAGAATCCGGTTCAGGTAAATCGGTAACCAGCCTGGCGATTATGCGGCTGCTGCCACCACAGGCGAGCATCGAAGGAAAAATTTTGTTTCAGGGCGAGAACCTGCTGCGGATCCCGGAAGAAAAGATGCGCGACCTGCGGGGCGCGCAGATTTCCATGATCTTCCAGGAGCCCATGACTGCGCTCAACCCGGTCATGCGGGTCGGCGACCAGGTTGCCGAGGCGGCGAGGGCGCACGGAAAAACTTCCAGGAAAGAAGCTTACGCTCAGGCGGTGCAAGCGCTCAACGATGTTGCTATTACGGATGCCGCGCGGCGGGCACGGGATTTTCCGCATCAACTTTCGGGAGGCATGCGCCAGCGGGTAATGGTTGCTATGGCGATTGTGAACCGGCCGCGGCTGCTGATTGCCGACGAGCCAACCACCGCACTCGACGTAACCGTGCAAGCCCAGGTGCTGGAGTTACTGGCAGAGCTGCGCCGCAAGTTCGGGTTGGCCATGCTGTTGATCTCGCACGACTTGGCAGTGGTCTCACAGGTGGCCGACCGGGTTGCGGTCATGTATGGCGGCAGCATAGTCGAGATGGGGACCGTGGAGGCCATCTTCCGGCGCGCGGTGCATCCTTATACAGCCGGGCTGTTGCAGGCGGCACCTACTCTGCACTCGAATCGGAGCGCGCCTTTAGCTACAATTGAAGGTTCGGTGCCCTCTCCCGATAGATTCCCCCCAGGATGCGCATTTGAGCCACGCTGCGCAATACGAATTCCGCAGTGTCGGGTGAGCTTGCCGCCGCTGCTTGAGGCGGAACCGGGACATTGGGCGCGTTGCCCGGTTGGGGTGCAGCATATGGAGATAAAGACCGGTTAGGGGGCATTACTGGAAAAACCACTTATGAGATGGCTTCTGGTAACGGAATGTTGCGGAGCGCTAACATGTTGATATAATCAGCGCCCGCGAATCAGCCGTAACATTTTTTTAAGAGATACATTCAAGACTTTAATAGTACTGAGAGCTCCAGTTTGCGAATTCTGTTTCTCACCGACATACATGCCAACCTGGAAGGGATGGAGGCATGCGTAGCCAGCGTACCGGGGCACGATATGATCGTCAATTTAGGCGACATCGTGGGCTATGGTGCTTCGCCCAATGAGGTCAGCGACCGCTCGCGCGAGTTGTGCCACGTCTTTGTACGCGGTAACCACGATAAAGCTTGCACGGGCCTCGCCGGCATTGACGACTTTAATCCGATTGCGGGCATGGCGGCCATATGGACCCAGCAAACCCTCACGGTAGAAAACCTGGAGTGGTTGCGCGCCCTGCCCCAGGGGCCGATTGAGCTGGAAAATATCTGGCCAGCAAATAATGATCCGCTCCATGCAGTGAAGGTACAGTGCGTACATGGGTCGCCTTTAGACGAAGATGAATACATCATCGTCATGCGCGATGCCTATCAACCGTTGCTGGCCACCGACGCTACCATTACCTTCTTCGGACACACGCATATCCAAGGCGGCTTCTGCAATCATGGAGAAGAATGGGAGACACTGCGTCCGATGTATCGCACCAAGCGCGAGCTGGAATCCTGTGACCTGGCCATTATGCCTGAGGCCAAATACCTCATTAATCCGGGATCGGCGGGACAGCCCCGCGACGGCGACTGGCGCGCAGCCTGCGCTCTGCTCGACACCAACGAAAACCGCGTCACGTTTTATCGCGTGCCTTACGACGTGAAAAAAGCGCAGGACCGGATCTTTTCGGCTAAGTTGCCGGACAGGTTGGCGTTGAGGTTGGGGGAAGGAAGATAGAAATACAGTTTCAAGTTTCGAGAGAGTAGTGAATCGGCTTCCTGTCTGCCTTGTGAGTGGGAACATTGGAGCTTATGCCGAAGAGAAAAAGATTCACATGCGGCTTGCTGTGGATGGCGATATTGATTGCAACAGGCCTGCCGGCAAGTTGGGTGTCTGAACTGCGGGCACAGGCGACGCAGCAACCCGAGAGCGTTAGCGTGGTGGACGGAGCAGCAGGCCCATGTTCCGTTGAATTCACAGTGGCCGATGCCAGCGGAAAGCCGGCGTACGCAGCTCTCATCAATGTCCATATGGCTTACGGCTTCATGGGCCTTCGCAAGCTCGATCTCAGCGTGTACACAAATACTGCCGGTAAAGCGAGATTTACCGGCCTTCCGGAGAAGGTCCAGAAGCCCCCTCTTGTATTCCGCGCTTCAAAAGAGAAGGAAACGGGTGGTGCGATTTATAATCCTGCAACCGAGTGCCAGGCAAAGCATGACATCATGCTGAAAAAGCCATGACTACGCGTGCTGTCCTTCAGTCCTGCGCAGACGCGCGATGACAAGTCTGATTTCTTCGAAGGTTATTTCCGGGGGCAAAGCATCTTTGAGCAGCTTGAGGCGCTGCATTCCGTGCTGGGCGCAGGCTGCTTCAATCTGCGCGCATTTTCCGGCATCAACCCAGGCGGGTTGAAACTCCAACTCTCCACGTTCCACCATCGCCGCCACCAGAGACACAACGCTGCCGAGTTGGCGGCCACGAAGGTTTGCGATCTGCTCAAGGCTGTGTCCCTTCCCGATCAACAAGACTGTTTCTTCCGCGGGGGCCAACTTCTTTTCAGACGCTTGCCGTGCCCGCGCGCCATCGCTAAACTGCTTGATTGCGTTCAATATCTGCCGGCCATACAGCTCGGTCTTGCGTTCCCCGAATCCGTAAACGCCCCGCAGGCCGGCCAGCGAATCGGGCTGCACGCGGCACAATTCTTCCAGCGAGGTGTCGTGCATTACGACAAAAGCGGGGACCCCCTGCTCCTTGGCGGCAGCGCGGCGCCATTCGCGAAGATATTCGCGCAGGTCGTTATTTATATCTGCGTTTGGATCTGCGTTTTGGTTTATGTCCTGATTTATGTCTGAACTCCGATGCCGTGCGCCGCGTTCTGCCCGCATTGAAGGCCCGCTGCCAACAATCGGCGAGACAAATTTTTGCCGCGGTAGACGGGGCACGAAAACAGGACCGGACAGCCACTCGATTGCGGGACCGCATATATCACAAGCCCCGCACGATTCCCATTTCGGGGTCTCGCCAAAGTGGGAACAAATCTGACGATGGCGGCAAGTAGTGGATGCGGCATAGCGGCGAATCTGGTGATAGCGTTGCCAGGCGCGCTCTTTTTCCGCCGGATCAGCAATCTGCTCGACGAAATAAGTCAGCAACCCCACATCGCGCTTCTGCCAGAGCAGAATGCAATCGGCCGGCTGTCCGTCGCGCCCCGCGCGTCCGGCCTCCTGGTAATACTGCTCGACTGATTTCGGCAGCGCAAGATGGACCACGGCGCGTACGGCCGCTTTGTTGATGCCTAACCCGAACGCGATCGTTCCCACGAGCACGCGAACTTCGTCGGACATCCAGCGTTCCTGGTTGCGCCGGCGCATGTCATTTTCCATCTTTCCGTGATACGCAACCGCGGCAATTCCCTGCTCTTCCAGGAAGTCCACCGTTTCCTCGACTTTATTGATCGTGGGCGCGTAAACAATGATATTGCTGCCTGAATATTGTTTGAGTGTTCGCACAAGAAGATCGGGTTGCGTACCCGGCTCGCACTCCTTCGTCACATAGCGAAGGTTGGTCCGATGAAAGCTGGCAATATATTTATGAGGATTGCGCAGCCGGAGCTGATCAATGATGTCGTGACGCACCTGCCGGGTGGCGCTGGCGGTAAACGCGGCGATAGGAAGGCCGGGAAAACGATCGCGCAGCGAGCTGAGCTGCCGGTACTCCGGACGGAATTCGTGGCCCCACTCCGAGATGCAATGCGCCTCATCAATGGCAAACAGCGCGATGGGCACACGCTTCAGCCAAGCGATCGTATCCGCGCGCGCGAGCCGTTCCGGGGAGAGATACAGAAGACGGTAGTGCCCCTCCGACGCCTTGCGTGTGATCCTGGATTGTTCTTCAGTGGCGAGCGAACTGTTTAACATTCCGGCAGCGATTCCCATCTGGGTGAGTTGCGCGATTTGGTCCTGCATCAGGGCGATCAGAGGAGAAATCACAATCACAGTCTGCTGCGGCAACATCGCGGCCGGCAATTGATAACACAACGACTTTCCGCCGCCCGTAGGCATGACTACACAGGTGTCATGGCCTGCCACCAGACTGGCGATGACTTTTTCCTGCAGTGGACGGAACGAGTCGTAACCCCAATAGCGACGCAGTGCCGCCAAAGATTCGACCTCTAAAGTCATGCAGCTAGTATAAAGCGCTGGAAATGCTCAGGGGCCAAATCGGAGGCGTTCGAAGCATCATTCTTCTCTAAGCCTGCATTCATTATAAAAATGCAATAAGATTGAAGCTCATGGCCCCTCGTCCTAAAACCACCTCTCAATCGGCGCTTTTTAAGAGCAGCGAACCTTCTTCCAAATTGCCTGTGGTAACCGTGAACATTGACGGCGGTGCACGCGGAAATCCGGGGCTGGCCGGCTACGGGGTAGTTTTCAAAGACGCCTCGGGGAAAAAGATCGCTGAGCTAAGCCGTTACCTCGGGATCCAGACCAATAATTTTGCCGAATATTCCGGGCTGGTTGCGGCGCTGGAGTTTGCGGTAGAGCAAGGTTACAAGGCGCTGAAGGTCTTCAGCGATTCGGAGTTGATGGTCAGACAGATCACCGGCGTTTACAAGGTCAAAAGCCCGGAGCTGCGCGAATTGTATGACAAAGCCCAGGCGTTGATACGCAAGCTGGAATCGTTTCGCATTGAGCACGTGCGACGCGAGTTCAACCGCGAAGCGGACAGGCTGGCGAACCATGCGATGGATGAAGGGAAATAGGAAGGGCGCTATTTCACGCCATCAACGATGAAAAGATGCGAGAGGGTACGTTGATAGCTGTAGGCATACGATTTGCCATCGGGCGTCAGGAGAACGGAATTCATGTTATTAATGCCCGCCAAATCCGACGGTTTCAGTTCTTTATATAAAGTGCCTTTGCCGGTGGCGATGTCGTGGCGGTAGATCTGGAACTGGCGGTCGCCTTCACGGTAAAGAAAAAGAGCGTGGCCGTCGGCGCTCCATTGAATGGGTACGTCGCCGGGTGTATTTCCCGTCAATTTCTGGGGCGTGCCGCCTTCGATGGGATAAATGAAAATATCGTCGTGGGCGCCCATGAGGGCTACGGATTTGCCGTCGGGCGAGACCGTAAATCCGCCTCCAATATCGGAGACGTCAATGCCTTCGGGCGTTATCGGGCGAGGTTTGCCGCCATCAACATCCTGCACATAGAGCCGGGCAGCATGATCGGTTGCATTGCCGGCAAAGATGAAGTGCTTGTCATCGGGAAGCCATGAAGCAAACTGATAAGAGCTTATTTCATCGTTAACGATCTCTTTCGGCTGACCGACACCGGTTGACTGTACGAGTAATTTAGGAGGGGAGCCCGCCATGAAAGACAGCGCCCAATTTCCATCGGGAGAGAGGGCGGCGGCCTGGCCTTCTCCAAGCTGAACGGGAACGGAGCCGTCAGATTTGCTTAGATAAGTGGCGGCGTTCTTGCCTCCTGCTTCCCCGGATTCATTCATCAATAGCATGGTGCCATCGGTTGACAGGTCAGTTGCGGTGGAAAGGTCAAGCCAGGAAAAATCATGCTCTTTTTGACTGCCCGAGAGCATTCCGATCACTTCAGCATGTACGTCGTCTTCGGCCAGCAGGACCCTGCCGTGAGAAATATCCTGCAGGGTAAGAATGTCGGGTGTGCTGAGCAGAATGCGCTGATGCTGGGAAAGATCAACCGCCCACAATTGCCGGTCATTGCCGGTTTTCGACGCGGTAAACCAGATTTCATCTCCCGTGGGCGACCAGGCAAGGCCCAGGGCGCTGGCCCAGTCGCTGGATAATACCGTCCGCTTTCCGGATAAATCCATGATGACGACGGATCCGCTGTCATCGCGATGGCTAGGATGATCTATGAAAGCGATCAGCTTTCCATCCGGAGAAAAACGCGGGTTGGTGACATAGCCTGCGGTGGAATACAACACCTTGCCGACGGGAAACTCCAACTGGTTTTTTACGCCGGCATCGCGAACCACGGCCATGCTGCTGCCATCGGGCGTCCAATCGGCAAACTGGATGTTGGCTTCCCTTTTTCGGGGCGCACCACCCGACAAGGGAACCTCGGCCAGCGTGTTATTTTCATCGGGCAACAAGATCGCCATGTTCTCAGTAGACGAAATGGAAAGAATTTCTGCTTTGGGAATCTCCAAGGAACGCGATTCCAGGCTGCCCGGCCGGGTGGTGAAGATGGCCAGGTCTTCTCCATTTAATTTTGCGCCGTAGATGACCGTGTTGCCATCGGGAGTGAAACGCGCAAAGGGAATGGAACCGCGGCGAAATGTCAGTTGCTGAAATGAGGGCGGCAGCGAATAACTCAAACGCTTGCCCAGCCAGAGACCGAAGACAACCGCAATGACGGCAAGAAGACCGGCATAGAGCGGCAGCTTCCAGCGGGCGAAGCGGATGGCGGTATCCTGCTGCGCCATTCGGGCCTGGGTGGAGGTCCCCGAAAGTCCTCGCAGGGCAAAAGCCAGATCATGCGCGGAGTGGAAGCGTTCGTCCGGGCTCTTTTCCAGACAATGCCGCACGATTTGTTCCAAACCGGGAGGAATGGTGGGATCAGTCTGTGAGATTTCCGGTGGGTCGTCTCTTAAGATCGCGGCGTTGATATCGGTGATGGTTTCTCCGCTAAAAGCGCGGTTGCCGCAGAGCATTTCATACAAAATTGTTCCGAAGGCGAAAATATCAGAGCTGGGTTCCGCACTCTTGCCCCTGATTTGTTCCGGAGACATGTAGCCGGGCGTGCCCATCACCACTCCAGCCATCGTAGCCATGTTGGAATCGTAGAGCCGGGTTTCTTCTAATAGTTCAGGTTTGGTTAGCTTGGCGATACCGAAATCGAGGATCTTGGCGCGTCCATCTTTGGTGATGTAAATATTTTCCGGTTTCAGGTCGCGGTGCACGATTCCTTTTTCATGCGCAGCAGCCAGGCCACTGGCGATCTGAATGGCATATTCCACGGTCTTGCGATAAGGCGGCCGGCCACTCCGCAGAAGATCGCGCAAGGATTGCCCTTCGAGCAGCTCGGTGACAATGTAGGGCGCACCCTCAAACAGGCCAAAATCAAAAACGGCAAGAATGTTGGGATGGTTGAGCATCCCGATGGATTTGGCTTCCTGTTCGAAGCGGTGCAGCCGCTCAGCATCTTCTGCCATGGCGGCAGGCATCACTTTGATGGCTACATCACGGCTGAGCCGGGTGTCGCGCGCGCGGTAGACCTCACCCATACCTCCGCTGCCAATCATCCCGATGATGTTGTAAGGCCCTAATTGTGTGCCTGTTTTCAGCATGCAAAGTGGAAGTGCTGGTGAACTCTCCTGAGCCGGTCTTGCTGAGTGCTATGGTTATAGCTGATTACGGTAATTGCTACAAGATTGTTACAAGGGCCCGCGCATCGTTTCAGATAGAGTACGCGCCGAACCAGGTTTTAGTTTTTACCGCAACGAAGCTTTAGTTTTTACCACATAGACACAGCGGCACGGAGAAAAGCAAAGGCAAGACCCGCCGCAGATCAACGCTGATTTTTACGCAATGCCACTTCCAACGCTTTTCCTCTGCGCTTCCTTAGCGCCCTCAGCGGTTAGATTTGTGGTAAACCTAATGACTTATGCTCCGAATTTGTGTGGTTCTTGCCCTAGTCACCTGTAGCTTTGCCGCGTCCATATCTACGCCCGAGCATCCGCTGGCGACACTGCGGCCGCATCCGAGAATCATTGCCACCGATGCCGATTTCGCCCGCCTGCGCGAACTAGTACGCAAAGATGCATTCGCAGCAAAGCTCTATGCCGACCTCAAGCATCAGGCCGACCAGATGCTCGACCAGCCGACCGTGGTGCATCGTTTGATTGGCCCGCGGCTGCTCGACCAGAGCCGCCTGTGCCTGGAGCGCGTCTACACACTGGCGCTGGTATATCGTATCAGCGGTGAAACTAAGTACCTGAACCGCACGGTAAAAGAGCTGCGCGCCGCCGCAGCGTTCCCAGATTGGAACCCATCGCATTTTCTCGACGTGGCCGAGATGACCCATGCACTCGCCATCGGCTACGACTGGCTCTATCAGGACCTCAGCGCCGAAGACCGCGCCCTGTTTCGCCGGGCCATCACAGAAAAAGGACTGGACGAGGCCATCAAGATCTATCAGCACCACAACTGGTGGACCGTAGTCGTGCACAACTGGAACCAGGTGTGCAATGGCGGTATCACGCTGGGCGCATTGGCAATCGCCGATGAAGACCCGGAGCGCGCGGAGTACATCGTGAAGCAGTCGGTGGAATCTATCCAGCTCGCCATGGCGTCCTACGCACCTGAAGGCGGATGGGCTGAGGGCCCCGGCTACTGGCAGTATGCTACGTCGTACAACGTCTACTACCTGGCGGGACTCGAGAGCGCGCTGGGCACCGATTTTGGGCTCTCATCACTCCCCGGCTTCGAGCATGCCGGCGATTTTCGTCTCTATTTCCAGGGCCCGGGCGGCACCTTCAACTACGCAGACGCGCACTCGCCCGCGGGTACCGCGCCTGAAATGTTCTGGCTTGCGCACCGGTTTTCGGAGCCGGTCTTCGCGTGGGACGAATTGCGGCATCTGACTGCGGGTGACAAGCCGCAAGCTCTCGACCTGGTTTGGTATCAGACAGTAGGGCGAAGCCCGGACGCGGCGCACTGGACGCGGCGCAGAATGTTTGCAGGCGTCAACGTAGCTTTTCTGCGCAGCGGTTGGGAGTCACCGGATGCTTTCTGGATCGGCGTCAAGGGCGGTGACAATCAGGCCAACCACAGCCACCTCGACCTGGGCAGCTTCGTGCTCGATGCACGCGGCGTGCGCTGGGGGCTCGACCTGGGCAGCGATGATTACAACATGCCCGGATATTTCGGCAAGCAGCGGTACACGTACTATCGCTTGCGCACGGAATCACACAACACGGTGTTGATTGACGGCGAGAACCAGGACGCGAAAGCCAAGGCCCCTATGACTATGAAGAACGGAGTAGCGACCATTGATTTGGCAGAAGCCTATCCGGGGAAGGTCACGAAATTCGTGCGCACCGTCGAGCTTACGCCGCAGAACACTGTAACGGTGCGCGACGAGATTGAGGCACCTCACCCCGTGGAAGCCTTGTGGGGCATGGTCACCGATGCGCAGGTGACGATTGACCACAACCACGCCCGACTGGAAAAAGGAAATACCGCGCTGCAGGCCGAGATCGTCTCGCCCAAAGGTGCGGTCTTTGAGACGGTTTCTACCACTCCTCTGCTGACGATAGAAGATCCCAATAAGGGGACTCAGAAATTAGTGGTCCGGCTCAAGGGCAAGGTGACCCGCACGCGGATCGAGGTGGAGTTCCGGTAGAGAAAAGCGATCAGCACTCAGCCTAGGAGCGATGACATGAATAGATTCGATGATTTGTTCGCAAACGATGTGACTCTCACTCTGAAAAAAGAGGTGGAGTTCCGGTAGAGAAAAGCGATCAGCACTCAGCCTAGGAGCGATGACATGAATAGATTCGATGATTTGTTCGCAAACGATGTGACTCTCACTCTGAAAAAAGAGGAGGCTCTCGTTCTCTTTGAGTTGCTCGCTAACATCAAAGAGGAAGCCGCCATACCTATCCGAGATGGAGCCGAACGCAGGGCAATCTGGAATCTCGCAGTACTCTTTGAAAGCAAGCTGGCAGAACCATTCATGCACGATTACGCTGCGATCATTCAAGACGCCAAGAGCCGCCCGGTAGCGGGCCATCCAAACTGACTTCAACGATTGAAACGGCTCAATCTTGAAAATCCGTTCTCATCAAGCCCCGGCCGTGCGATACTGACCAAGTGATTCGCCGAACAACCATAGGCGTTTTGACCGCAGTGATCTCGTTCTTCGCGCTGCCGTCTCAGTTCGCCTATGCGAAAAGCGAAACCGACGTTTGCACCATTGCTTGCCTGGCGGAAGCCCGCACGCAGCAGCCAGTCAAGCTGCGAACTGAAGTCGCGCGTTTCCCCCGCTATGCGGAAGCAAACTTTTCTCCACTGCCCTCCCTGGCGGTCGAGTTCGCCGGCACAACCCGGCAGCAACGTGCCCCGCCTCTCATTCCAGCGACAAACTGAAATTAACAAAATCACCGGAATAGTAAGGAGGACGGCCATGCGCCAGTTTCTGCGTTCACTTTTTGCAAAGCGAGCTTCCACGCAATTCAATATTCAACGGATCAACTCGATCCGCTCCAACCTGGCCCAACAAAGCGACGAGCAGTTGCGGGCGTACGCGCGCGGCGCGACCGGCAAGATGGAAATCATTGCGGCCGCCGCGGTCGTGGCTTCGCGCATTCTGGGACTGGAGATGTTCGATGTGCAACTGCAAGGCGCGCTGGCCCTGACCGAGGGCAAGATTGCGGAGATGCAGACAGGGGAGGGTAAGACCCTGGCGGCGGCGCCGGCCGTGGTCTGGTATGCCAAGCAGCGAGAGGGCGTTCACGTGATGACGGTGAACGATTACCTGGCCCGGCGCGATGCCAAGTGGATGGGAGGAATCTACGAATTCTTTGGCTTTTCCGTGGGCTACATCCAAAGAGACATGAGCACGGAAGAGCGCAAGCGGGCCTATCACTGTGACATCACTTATGCCACGGCCAATGAAGTTGGTTTCGATTATCTGCGCGACCAGATGGCGCTATATCCCGGGGAGCAGGTACACCGAGGCTTTACAGCGGCGGTCATTGATGAAGCTGATTCCATCTTGATCGATGAGGCGCGCATTCCCCTGGTGATCGCAGGCGGGGAAGCAAACGCCGAAAGCCTTCCTTACCGGGTGGACCGCCTGACCCGCCAGTTCCGGTCCCTTGTTCATTACACGACGGATGAATACGCAAGGAATGTTGCCCTGACCAACGAGGGGATTCGGGCTGCGGAAGCGGAGTTCGGCTGCGACAATCTGTTCGCTGAAGAGAACCTCAACCTGCTTTCAGCGATTCAGGATTCCATTCATGCGCACGCGCTGCTTCATCGCGACATGGACTACCTGGTGAAAGACGGCACGATTAAATCCGTCGACGAATTTAAGGGACGCATCATTCAAGACCGCCGCTGGCCCGCCGGCCTACACAGCGCGATTGAAGCCAAAGAAGGTGTGGCCCTCAAGAAACAGGGCGGAATTCTAGGTTCGATTACTTTGCAAAACCTGGTGGCGCTGTATCCTCAGGTATGCGGAATGACGGGCACGGCCGCCACACAAGTGGAGGAGTTTCGCGCAATCTATAATCTTGCGGTCGAGGTAATCCCTACCAATCGTCCCGTGATTCGCAGCGATCATCCGGATGTAATATTTCCGACCAAGCAAGCCAAAGAAGACGCTGTGATACAAGAGGCCGGGCGCGTACATCAGACCGGGCAGCCGGTGCTGGTGGGGACAAGCAGCGTAGAAGAATCGGAACGGCTCAGCCGCCGCCTGCAGCTCGAGGGGATCGAGCACCAGGTCCTGAATGCGCGCAACGAAGAACAGGAGGCTACGATTATCGCGCGCGCGGGCGAACTGGATGCAGTAACGATCTCCACAAATATGGCAGGACGCGGTACTGACATCAAACTGGGGCGCGGTGTGGCGGAACTTGGCGGCCTTCACGTCATTGGCACCAACCGGCATGAAAGCCGCCGGATCGACAACCAACTGCGTGGGCGGGCGGGGCGACAGGGTGATCCCGGCAGCTCTCGCTTTTTTATCTCTTTGCAAGACGACCTGCTGGTGCGCTTCGGCATTGATGATCCGCTGGCGCTGAATGATGTGGACCACATTCAGCGGCGGATGGAGGGCCAGAACCTGGAAATTCGACGGTTCCTGGAGAAGTATGAGTCTGTCATTGAAGGGCAGCGGCTGGCAATTCAAAGCCGCCGCCAGGACCTTCTCACCGGCGCTCTCCCCTGTTTTTCGGAAACGGAGAGATTGGTAAGACTGACCACCATCGACGATCTCTGGGCGGAGTATCTGGAAGCCCTTACAGAGTTGCGCTCAAGCATCCATTGGGTCTCATGGGGCGGACGCGACCCGCTTCATGAATACCTGAAGACTGTCGATTCTTTGTATCAACAACTTGAACCGCAGATCGAGGAAGAGACGCCGAAACGCCTGGCGAAAACTCAAGCCGGCGGCTTTGATGCTTCGCAACGGGGAGCAACCTGGACTTATCTGACGACCGACCGGCCCTTTGGCAGCATCTCGGAACGAATTCTCCGAGGTTTGGTGCACAAGGCGAAACAATATGTGCACTGAGCCAGCCGTGTAGTGACAAGGTCTAAACTGCAAAGGGAGACGGGACAGGGCCTGATCATTGCCAGGCACCAAGCAGACGCCGCAATAATACAAATTCTCCCAAGTGATAAGCGTTGTGATCCGCGAGGAGCAGCACCTCACGCAACACGGTTTGTCCGTCACCGTGTGGGATTTTGGCGAACAAATCTGTGGATTCGTTCGCTGCCAGATCGGCCATGGCTTTCAGGTCGGCGCGAAAGGCGTTGACGCTCTTCTCCCAGGCTTTGTCGTTCGGAGGAGTTGGCGTGCCCGGCCAATACCCTTTTGGGAATTCGGGAGATTTATGCTTGGGGTTGCGGGTAAACTCGAGGATATCCCACTGGGTGATGCACAGGTGTTCGAGCACCTCCCAGGGCGAGTGCTCAGCGCCCTTCGGCCTTTGGCCGCGAAGAGCCGCCGGGAAATCTTTGACCGCCGCGTCAAGATTCAGGTGCGCTCCACCATCATTGAGCAGATAGAGCAGATGTTCGCGTAGAGATTTGTCGTTGGGCATGGTTGTTGCTCCTTTAAGCGTAGTTTTCGTTTTAGATGATCTTTAGAGCGGATGTATTTTTTTATTTGCGCTACGAACGCAGGCGCCTAGCGCAGAACTCGCCTTCGAGCTTCCAGGTGGTGCCATCGGGTTGCAGCGCTTCTCCCGTCCAACGGAACGAGTTGGGCGTGATCTCGCTGAAGATCCAGCGGATGGGCGTGCCGTTGGCGTGAGTGCCGATCTGCACGACGTCTTTGCCGCTCCAGCGGCCGATCAGCTCGTCGCGGTTCCCGGTTACACCGTTGATCCAAGTCACACGCCAGGCTTGAAGTGATGCGTCCCAGACGCGCAGCGTCGTGCCGTACATGTTGCAGGTCTTGTCTGGCGGCCCGGTGCGCTCGAAACGCGGCGGCATGATCCAGACATCCTGCACGGCGCGGCCTTCGAGCACCCATGCGAAATGGACCTCGCCTTTAAGGTGGCGCGCGGAAACGTCAACGCCGTAGTGGAGGATGTCGAGTTCCCAGCTACCGATCAGCCATCCGTAGGCATCGGCGGATTCGAGGATTTCGGGTGAGCGGCCGGGAGCCGCTAATACAGCATGAAAACCCTCTTCTTTTTTTAGGGCTTCAATTGTTGTCATGGTTCGACCTCCTGGAGTCAAAAAGAATTCAGTTGATTTCCGCAATATGGTGCGGGCACTTCCAAACGGCGCGCCATCGTGTTCAGACGCGATGGGCCCATAGCTCTTCATAGGTACGCCATTTTTTCCCGGTAAGTTTCTCTGCGTACCAGTGGAAGGAGCTCGGCTGGATGTCAGAAAAGATCCAGCGAATGGGCGAGCCATCGGATAGCTCTCCTTGCATGACGATCTCAGTTCCGATCTTTCGTCCTGTCAGTGTACGAACAACACCAAAAATCGGATCAATATACGTAACCCGCCATGAGTCACTCTTGGGATCGTAGAACCGCACCGTACTGCCGTAGATCTTGGGATCTGAATCACTCCGCTCAGTTTCCAGAAACACGTCTTGAATCGCCCTTCCCTGAAGCACCCAATGAAAGTAAATTTCGCCTTTGTCGGTGCGACGGCTGCCGTCGTCGCGGTACTCGACGCCATCAAAGATCCATGACCCCACAAATTGGCCAAATAGCATCAGTTTGTCTTGATGTTCAGGCGCCGGTTTTTCCGCCAGCAATGCCGGGAAGCTGCTCTGCGCAGCAACGGAAGCAAAGACCAGCGCGACAAAAACAACAACTGTGAGTGAGCGCACGACCATAATCCTCCGGACAAGAGATCGCTTTACGCAACCAAAAGATTACTTTCTTCCGGTATGCTAGAAGTGTTATACGGCGGCACGGGAGACGGATTCTTGGCAAAAATTGCGGTCGAATTAGAGCAGGCTGTGGCACGGCGAGCCGTGAACGGAACCCGGGGCGATTTGACGCAGCGCGTGCTGGCCCAGGGCAACGGCTGGAGCGTGGTGGATGTAATGTGTACATCAGGTCCGCAAGATCGCTCTTTTGAAGAGCAGCACTCACGCGTTTCCATCGTCATTGTTTTGGCGGGCAGCTTTCAGTACCGAGGCCAATCCCGATTCGGGCCGGGACGCGAGTTGATGACCCCGGCTTCGCTTTTGCTGGGCAACGCCGGCGAATGTTTCGAGTGCAGCCATGAACATGGCGCGGGAGACCGCTGTCTTTCGTTTTCTTACGCCCCAGATTATTTCGAGCGTCTCGTGGCCGATGCCGGAGGCCGCGGCGCTCACGCGAAATTCCGTGTGCTTCGCCTGCCGCCGTTGCGTGTATTGTCGCCGCTGGTGGCGCGGGCCTGCGCCGGCTTGGATGGGTGCGACGTACCGTGGGAGGAACTTAGTCTGCACCTGGCGGCGCAGACGGTACAGCTCGCGAAGGGTGACAATCATTTCTCCGATACGAACGACGCTCCACCGAGTACGGTGGCTCGGGTGACACGAAGTGTGCGGATGATTGAGCGACATCCGGATTCCGGGCTCGAGGTCGGAAGCCTGGCGCGAGAAGCAGGGTTGAGCCCGTATCACTTTCTGCGTACGTTTGAACGCCTGACAGGCTTGACACCGCATCAATACGTTCGGCGTGCGCGCCTGCGGGAGGCGGCAACGCGGCTGGCGGCGGAGCCGGGAAAGATTCTCGATATCGCTTTCGATTGCGGCTTCGGCGATGTATCAAATTTTAATCGGGCCTTTCGTACGGAGTTTGGCGTGAGCCCGCGGGGATTCCGCCGGGAGCTCGGTTTTAACCACAGAGACCCCGAAGCGCAGAGATTTCCAAATCTCCTTACGTAGAGTAAAAAATCCTCGTTGGTCCGATTTAAGCCCGCGGGTGGTTTCAATCTCCATCGGAGGTCCTTCGCCTACGGCTCAGGATGACACCTTATAAAAAGTGACATGTTTTAAGGATGACAACAAAGCCAACAGCTTCTAGATAGCTACGGTCGCTTGGGAAGTTGCCGGAGATATCCGGTGGGAGTGTGGCCGACAATTGATTTGAAGTCCTTTACAAAGTGTGCCTGGTCGAAATAGCCAAGGTCTTGCGACAGGGCGGCGAAATCCACATCTTTCCCCGAATTTAGCCGTTCGACGATTTCGTGAATGCGGTAGACCCTGATCACCCACTTGGGCGCTACACCGACATACTGATCAAACATCCGCTGCAGCATTCTCTTGCCGAGATGGAAGTGGGCGACGACATGCTCTACGGTCATGACCTCGCGATTGATACATATTTCATCCACAATCTGGCCGGCGAGCACCGCGGTTTCGTCGCGCTCCGGCACTCGCCGGCGGAGAAAATTTTCTGCAGCATTGACTCTCATGTCGCCATCTTCGAAGCTGAGCACGGATTGCTCGAACTCCTGAGCACTCGAGCCGAAGACATCATTGAGAGGGATGGAGCGGTTGGTCAATCGGGAGAGCGGCGACTTCAGGAAAGGATAGAACCCTCCCGGCCTGAATTTCACGCCGAAGATTTCGCCCAGACCTTCAAGAACGTGCGACGACCTGCCTTTTACGACACCGTAAATCCGCGAGTTTCCTTTTCTCAGCCCGAGCTGAACCGAGGGATGAGAAACGGTCTGCGCATCGTAGGGAGCAACGCCGCGCAGGTCCCAACTGACCATCCAAAAATGCTCGATGAACACACCCAGATCGGCTGACGGAAGGCGCCGGAAGTAGCGGAACCTCTTTTCGTCTGCGCCAAGGTTAAGTACGCCTCTTGGTTTGAGTCCGTAGGTTTGAGCGATGCGTGATGCCACGTTAGCTGATCCAGTTCCGGATATTGTCTCACGTCAGAATATTGAAGCAGATTTGGCCCGCGGGTCGCGTTTTTACAATACTTGGCGGCGATCCATCGTTATCTTGTCTCAAGAGAGTGATATTTATGAAGCATCACGAAGCAAGTATGAAACACAGATTACCCGGCGGAGCTAGAGTCATCGCGATTATCTGGTTTGGCCTTGGCTTTGTCTCATTGGCATATGCACAAACCAATTTACAAACTTTGAGTAAAAACCAGAAGGGGATGATCATGACAACCCATGCAAGTGGAACGTTCGAAGTAAAGTTGAACCCGCAGACGGCGTATGAAGCATCGCTCGGCAGGATGTCCATTGATAAACAGTTTCACGGCGACCTGGAAGCGACCAGCAAGGGCGAGATGCTGAGCGCCATGGGGAGCGTCAAAGGCTCGGCCGGTTACGTGGCGATGGAGCAGGTCAGCGGAACGCTGCATGGCCGCAGCGGCACATTCGTGCTCCAGCACCGCGGCGTCATGACGCGCGGGGAGCCGCAACTGAGTGTCACCGTGGTACCGGATTCAGGCACCGGCCAGCTCGTGGGGCTTACAGGCACGATGATGATCAAGATCACCGACGGAAACCATTCGTATGAGTTCGATTACACGCTCGCCGAAACACCCTGAAACCCCATCTGTGTGCCATAACAGCGGGTGATCGAATATCAAATCATTTTGATATACTGCCAGCCATTCAAGGCCAAAATGAAACTGCCGGGCAGCTCGCTGCCGGTGAAGGAGCCAGGATGGCGAAGCGACGAATTGTGTTGTGGTTTGTGAGTTTGATATTGCTGGCGGGTTTCGCAGTGCCGGCGTTGTGGGCGCAATATCCCAAAGCGCCGGAGACGTACTCGATAACGGAGACCAATTCGATGATGGGCTTCGATATAACCATGCAAATCTATCGTGACGGCTCCAAGGCCGTGGTTGATCAGAGCTACGGCCCGCGGGAGGGAAGTCCCAAAGGGGTTCACACGCGCACCCTGTACGATTTGCACACCCAGCAGAACTATACCTGGAATTTGATGGATGCTTCCGCTCTCTGCGGAGGGGGCACTTTCTCGGGGGATTGGGGCGACCCGTTCGCTGCTTCCGCTGCGATGAATGCCGATATGGCTAAACGGCAACCAAAAGAAATAGGTACGGAGACGCTCAACGGAATCGCGACCAAAATTCTGGAAGTCGCTGTTCCTGACAACCAGGCGAAACTTTGGGTGGATGAAAAATACGGTCTCATCATCAAGGGGCAGATGACCGGGATCAGCGGCCAGCCGCAGACGATTCTCGAAGTGAAGCAGCTCAGCTTCGCCAAGCCACCGGCTTCAGTGTTCGTTCTGCCCGCAGCCTGCGCTCAGGCTGCGGCCGCTCCGCGTGTGCCGACTGAGGCAGAGCGTATTGCGGCAGAAACCGGTGGCCATGCGGAAGACTTTTCGAATGCCATCATGCCTCCGCCGTCGCAGAGTTCGTGTACGGTCTTGTTCAGAATTCTTCGTGCCGACACCATGGAGCCCATGACCAGCGGATTTCAAGTCGCGCTGGATACACAGGTGGACCTCGATCACCCGGCCAGCTACTCTACCGGATTGGGCGCTGACGGACGCGCTACGTTTTCAGGAGGAGGCCTGCACGAGGTCACAGGGCAATTGCGCAATGGCGTTCTTCGCGTCGAGAACACCCCGCCGCACTTCAACGTGGATATTTATTTCGGTAAGGGTGGCGACAGCTCGGCGCTCATCTACCGGCAGTGCTTCGGGCCGCAGACCACACTGCTGTTCGTAGTTAAGAACCCTGAAAAACTCTCCGACGGAGGCGACTGGCTCTGGGTCAAGTCGGGTAAGTTCGCGGCCAAGGGCGTGAAGTAGCGCCGAAATGTGTAAGCCAAAAGGTCACGCTCCCGAACCCGCGAAACAGCTAAAAACCTTTGCTCAAGGGGAATAAATGGGGTAGTGTTAACCCTCATGGCTCCCACCCAAGATGAGATGGATGCGCTGCGAGCGCAGGTGGCGTCACTTACGACGCGGATTTTCCGGTTAGAGCAAAGACTGGGGATTGCTGCCGAGGCTCCGCAGCCGGCAGTGGCTGCGCCGATGGTTCAGCCTTCGACAGCAGTACCGGCAGCTTCTGCGCCGCTTCCCACTTCGGGACCAGCGGTAACTCCGCCTTCCTTTGCGCAAGTGAACGCAGGCACCGTCGACAAAGCCAGCCTGGAATCGAAGATCGGCAAGCTATGGCTTAACTGGATTGGCATTATTGCCATCCTGGGCGGCGTCTCTTACTTCCTAAAATATGCCTTCGATAACAACTGGATTGGGCCGGCAGGCCGAGTTGCCATTGGGCTGATCCTCGGCATCTCGGTTGTGCTATGGAGCGAACTCTTCCGCCGCAAAAAACAGGCATTTTTTTCATATTCCCTCAAAGCCGTCGGGATCGGGATACTGTATTTATCGCTGTGGGGAGCACGCCAGTTCGATCCGCCTCTGATACCGGTGGAAGTCGCATTCGCGGCCATGATTGTGGTTACGGCAGCCACAGCTGTCATGGCATTTGCCCAGGATGCACAGATCCTGGCTTTGTATGCGCTGATTGGCGGGTTCCTCAGCCCGTTGCTGGTTTCCACGCACCATAACGAAGAAATTGTTCTGTTCACTTATGTCGCCATTCTTGATCTGGGAGTGCTGGCGCTCGCCGTCCTCAAGCCCTGGCGACGGCTGCTGTGGGGCGGTTTTATTGGAACCATCATTCTTTATGCGGGCTGGGGCGAGCAGTATTACTCGATCAGCCAGCGCTCGATCACGGTATTGTTTACGGCGATCTTTGCCGCGATCTTTGCCGCCATCCCGTTGGTCACGCCGTACTACCGCTCCAGTAAGTTTCCTGGACCTTCCATCACACTAACCTTGCTGCCTTTCTTCAATGCCGCCGGGTTCTTTCTTGCGCTCTACGGCATGTACGAAGACGAGAAGACGAAGCTCACCTGGTTCGCCCTGGGACTGGCGGCGGTCTACCTGGCCATCAGCAACGTATTCATGCGGCGCTTTGCGGAAAAAGATACGCGCAAGGTCGTGGCCCTGCTGCACGTTGCGATTGCCATTGCGTTTATCACGATTGCCATCCCGCTCAGACTCAATGCGCATTGGATCACCATCGGCTGGCTGATTGAATCGGCGGTGCTGTTATGGATTTCAGAGCAAACCAAGACCGCCGTGCTGCGTTACCTGGCGATCACGACGCTGGTGCTGGCTATTTTCCGCGTGTTCGTCTTCGACAGCTCGGAGATGGCGGCACGATTGGTCTTCAATGCGCGCTTTGCCACGTATGCGATCGCGATTGCGGTGCTGGGCGGAATCATCATTCTGGGGAGCCGCGAGACCGTCTCTGCCGAGACCGGCAAGTCTGTGCCCAGAACAGGAACATGGGCGATCCGGCTGTCGGGTATCGTATTGAGCGTGCTCATCCTGGTTGGTTTGACGCTGGAAGCGCATGATTACTTTGGCCGCCAGTACGCGCAGGTGGACATTTACAACCCCAATAACCCAGAAATCTATTCGCGGCTCGAGATTGCCGAACGCTTCAGCTTCTCCGTGATCTGGCTGGTGGTGGGCGCGGGGCTGATGGTGACCGGATTCTGGAAGCGGTCCGCGTTTGTGCGCTGGCAGGCGCTGGTGCTGATTGCGTTTACCATCGCCAAGGTCCTTATTTATGACTCGTCGGAACTCGACCGCGGATACCGCATCCTGAGCTTCATCGGTTTGGGGGTTGTGCTGCTCGGCATCTCGTATGCCTATCAAAAAGACTGGCTGAAGCTTTCGCCGCGCGGGGCGGGGAAAGCTGATTCGGGGAGCTCGGCATGAGTATTCCCGCGAGAGTTCTTTTTTATGAGCGCTTCGCTACGCCACGCGCCTGCCTTCGGCAGAGCGGAAGTGATTTTTTATCCGCTTACCCAGGGCTTACGCCCTGGGCTACATTCTGCCGCCCCTTCCGGGGCTGGAATTCCGACGGTGCGAGCATCCTGTTTTTTCTCTACCAGCTTATAGGACGTCATTCCAGAAGAGGACCTGCATTCACGATCCTTTTGCAATATTCAATATGAACATGAAGAGCTTAGTCGCAGTCACTATTTTTGCAGTTCTCGTAAGCGCCTCCATTCCTTACTTCAAGTATTCGCGCGACGTTCAGGGCGGCGGGGCTGGTCATCAGTATTACTTCGTCGTGGACGAAACCGTTTGGCAACATGCCCGCCCGGACTTGAGCGATCTGCGTCTCTATGCGAGTGACAACAGCGAAGTGCCGTACGCATTGACCATCGCACGAGGCAGCTCGGAGACGGACCAGAAAGAGGTGAAGGTGCTGCAACCGGGAACGGTCGGCGACAAGACCCAATTCTTTCTGGAGATGGCGGGCCTCACCGAGTACGACCGAATCACGCTGAAGCTGAAGGCAACAAACTTTGTGGCCAAGGTGCGGGTGGAAGGCCAGGACGACCTGCACGGCGCGCGTTGGGCCACGCTCGGGAACACCATTGTTTACGACCTCTCAGACGACAACCTGGGAAACAACACCACGCTGCGGCTTCCGGTCACGCGCTATAAATATTTGCGCGTCACCATGGAAGGAGCCGTGAAACCCGCAGACGTGGAAGGCGCCAGCGCCAACATCAGAGAAGAAGAAAAGGCAGTTTGGCGAAAAATCAGCAGCGAACCAACCAGGGAAGAAAAGAACAAAGAAACCGTCTTTACTTTTTCGCTGCCGCCGAATGTTCCCCTGGAGCAGATCGAGTTCACCATTGATGCGGCGCAGCCCAACTTCAAGCGCGAGGTCGAGGTGCAAAGCGGCAAGAACGAATGGCCCAGTTCAACCGGCGAACTCACCCGGGTGCACATGGTGCGTCACGGACAGAAGATTGATTTCGAGCAATCCACGCTCGATCTGGGTGGAATCAGGCCAGAGACGCTGAAGGTGATCATCCATAATGGGGATGATCCGCCACTGAAGATCACCGGCGTACGGCTGCAACAATACGAGCGGCGGGTTTACTTCAACTCTGCTGGGCCGCCCCACCTCTACTATGGCGACGAAAAGCTCGACGAACCGGTTTACGATTACGCCAAGCTTTTTCAGCAGGACACGAATGCCGCTGAAGTCAAACTGGGCGGAGAGCAGACCAATGCGGCGTACACGGGGCGTCCGGATGAAAGGCCGTGGTCGGACAAGCACCCGGCGGTGCTGTGGATTGCGATTGGGGCAGCCGTGCTGGTGCTGGGCGTCATGGCGTTGCGCTCGATGAAGAACGTGAGTGCAGCGTAAAAAGCAGTACTCAGTACTCGGTCCTCAGTACTCAGAAAGAGCTCGCCTCGGATTTTCGCGGATTGGATTCCAGCGTCCCCCCTTTGCCGGCTTGGGTCGAGAGGAAAGCTATTAGCTGTTAACCTTTTAGTTAAAAACGCGAGCTCACGCGGAACGAAAAAAACGACCCAGAGGGGGACCCTACTTAAAGTAGGCGTCTTCTGCTATAGGTCATTTGGTTTCAATCTTTTGCAGAGTGTGTTCAAGTAGCCCTATTGCGCCTTGTGTACTTGCGTCACGTATTAACGCATGAGTAAACAAAGCGTGAGTTGGAACAAGGATTGATAGCGGTCGAGAAACCTCACGGCCGGCGTTTGGGGTAAGTTTTCAAATAACTTCATGGGGCTTACTAACCCTAGCCCCCGCGCTCCTGGGAGCGCTGGATACACTTTCAGAGCTGATGATAGTCCACGCTTCCCCAGAAGTTAAGAATTTGATACCACAATGGGACCATGGGGCAAGACAGTTGCCAGTAACCGGTTGCCAGTTTCAGAAAGGCAATTCGTGCCCTGACCCAAACCTGTCTAAGAAACAAGCTCTGGAGCGATTCCAGAGTTGGTGTATGCGCGAGTACCGGAGCTAAAGCCCGCATTTTTCTATGATCCTTAACGCACGGCTGAAAGCCGTGCTCTTCCACGGTGATCCACGCATTCGCGAGTTTTTTCGCAACTCTAATGCCCAGGATTTTATTGAGCTTTTACGACACGACTGAAAGCCGTGCTCTGACAACTTTATTTCGAGAGTTCTCGCTTGACGATTTCACTCACCAGCTTGCCGTCTACGCGCGTGCCTGTGGCGGCGAACTTGGCCATGGCGTTCTTCATCACCGTGCCCATATCTTTCATGGTGGGTGTTCCCATTTCGGTAATGGCGGCGCGCACGGTGACGGCAACTTCTTCCTCACCGGCGGCTTTGGGCATGTAAGATTCGATGATCACGATCTCGGCGGCTTCTTTGTCGGCCAGTTCCTGGCGGCCGCCCTTGGTGAACTGCTCGACGGAATCCTTGCGCTGCTTGATGAGCGTGCTGAGAATGGCCAGCGCCTCTTTTTCATCGAGCGGAGCGCGCTTGTCTATTTCTTTGCTCCTGAGGGCGGATTTCACCATGCGCAGGGTGGAAAGGCGATGCTCCTGGCGGGCGCGCATGGCTTCGACGATGTCTTTTTGAATCTGTTCGGGGATGCTCATAAATGGTAGCGTTTACGATTTTCTCATAAAGGGGCAGATTGATTCACCACAAGAGACACAGAGGCACAGGGAATTGAATCATTTGGGTCATCGGGTCATTGATTCATTGGGTTGGGCACTTAGATCGTGGAAGTGACGCCACCATCGATGGCAGTGCACGCACTGTTCTCAGATTCTTCGCTAACGCTCAGAATGACATTTCTAATAACAGAGGCTTTTTAGACAGATGGCGTCCATCCCTATTCGCGGGCGTCTTAATCGCGGGCGCTTTGGCCTGCCGGTATCTCCGTCAGCGCGTCACTATCCTCGAGTTCTGGTAGAGGGGTAAAGTCCAACGCTTTCAGATCGGAGTGCAGTTGGGTCACGGAGTCGAAGCGGAGGGCGTGGATACCGAGCTTTTTCGCTCCTTCAACATTCACTTCCCGATCATCAATGAACAGGGCCTGGACAGGCGCAACCTCGAGGCACTCGAGGCAGTGCTGATAGATTGCCGGATCGGGTTTGACCAAGCGAAGTTCGGAAGAGAAGATCGGGCATGATATATGCGCCATCCAGGCAAAGTGCCGGCGCACATGAGCGGCCATTTCTGCGGGCATATTCGACAGAATTGCGGTTTTCAATCCCCTGGACTGAAGCGCGGCCATCCACTCGATCATGGGTTGGTTGAACCGGCTCCACATCTCAATATCGCGCTTGCGGAGAGCTTCGATCTGCGCCGGCGCGAGAACCACGCCAGCCTGCTCGGCGAGCCAGAACCAGTAGGCAGTGGGCGTGAAATCACCGCGATCGTAGGCCAGACGGCTGCTGTCGTATAGGGGGCGAAACTGATCGGGAGTGAGATGAAAGAACCCCGACATCTGCTCGACGGCTTCAGGGGTGGGCTCAAGACAGAGGACTTGGCCGTAGTCGAAGATTACGGCCTTGATATCGAGCGGGGTGTGTTTAGGATCAAGCATTTGTTTATCTTTCCAGAGATTGTTTCAAAAATGTATTTGGTTGTTGATCGTTAAATTGCAAAACGCTAAAGAGTCTGTGTGAGAACTCAAAGGCATAGCACCGTCCCTTGCGGGACTACGAATGGTTTGTTACCGATACCCAGCGCTGAAGCGCTGGGCTATAACACATCACCCCTTCGGGGTTGTTCGTCTTCAAAATTCTTAAGAATTCAAAAACAACCGAACGTTAAGGTTTCTCGGCACAAAAGGGATTCCTCGTCGCTACGCTCCTCGGAATGACAATTCAATCATTCATCTTGATGCTCGACCATTCCGTACCTACAGGCTTTTTCCGCAAGCTCTAAAGTCGGCTCTGATACAAAGCTTATTCTTAAACAAGCTCCTAATGGTCATAGTGCAGGGGGAAGATAGTTTCGTCCAATGAATTGTAGAGTGCTATTTGATAACTTATAGGAATGAGTGTTTCTTTTAGTATTGACGAGATGCGATCTTTTTTCGTCCTGGCTGGGGAGCTGCACTTTCGCAAGGCTTCCGAGCGGCTGTTCATGTCGCAGCCCGCTCTCAGCAAGCAGATTCGCAAGCTGGAAGAGAAAGTAGGAGGGGCGCTGTTCACGCGCACTCGCCGCCGCGTGCTCTTAACGGAAGCCGGCAACGTACTGCTTCCGTTGGCGAAGAGGCTGGTACAGGATTCGGAGGCGGCGTTGGGACGGGCGCGCGAGGCGGCTGAGGGACGGGCGGGCACCTTACGGATCGGATTCGGCATCGCTTCAGCGGCCGAGATATTGCCGCGAACGCTTCTGCGGTTTCGGCGCAGCAATCCACACGTGGAGCTGCAGATGCGCGACATGTCCACGCCGGGACAGACGGCGGCATTGCTGGATGGACGAATTGACGTAGGGATCTTGCGCATGCCGATTGTCGAGACCGAATTCGAGAGCTTCCCGCTCTCCCGCGAGCGGCTGGTGGCGGTTGCGCCCGAATCGGTTGCGTACAGCCGGAAACAGGGCTTGGCTTCGCTGCGCGACCAACCTTTTATATGCTTCCCAAAATCGGCCTCGGCTACGCTTTATCAGCACGTGCAGACGGTTTGCCGGCGCGCGGGGTTCAGTCCCAATCTGGTGCAGGAGGCCAATGAGCTGTTCACGATCCTGAATCTGGTTCGAGCCGGGCTAGGCGTCTCGCTGGTGCCCAGCGCGGCGATAAGAATGAATGTTCGCGGAGTGCGCTTCTACGAATTGCACATGGCTGAAGCAGAATGGCAGACTGGCCTGGCGTGGAAGCGGCTGTCGGAGAAGCGTCCGCTAATTCTCAGGTTCGCGGAGGCCATGCGTGCCGCGGTTCGAGAGCCCGGCGCGGGCGGGGCGTCACGCAACAAATAAAACGATTATTTTATATAGTAAAACAGAGTGCGCCGTCGCTGGTCACAGCAAGAGGCATGCTGTATCATTGAGATTAATTCTTCTCCTAAGGACCTCAAATCATCATGATACGTAAAAACAGGCTTTTTACCCCGGGCCCAACTCCGCTTCTGCCCTCGGCGCAGAATGCGATGGCGGCTTTTGGGATGCACCACCGCACTGCGGACTTCCGCACGCTCTACACGCGCACCTTGGCCGACCTGAAGGCGTTTATCGGCACTAAGAACGACTGCCTGCTGCTGGCCTCTTCCGGCTCGGGGGCGATGGAAGCTTCAATTTCGAACCTGACCTCACCCGGAGACACTATCCTGGTGCTGACCGCCGGTAAATTCGGCGAGCGCTGGGCAGACTTGGGCAAGGCCTACGGCTGCAAAGTGGAAGTGGTGAAAGCGGAATATGGACAGACTTTTCCGCTGGAGGCCGTGCGGCAGAAGCTGAGCGCGGATGTGCGCGTGGTCTATATGCAATCGACCGAGAGCTCGACCGGCGCGCGACACGATGTGCATGGCGTGGCCAAACTGCTGCGCGATGCCAAACATGAGGCGCTGCTCGTAGTAGACGCCATCACTGGCCTCGGCACCACCACTTTCGACGTGGATGGTTGGGGTCTCGATATCGTAATCGGGGGATCGCAAAAGGCGGTCATGATTCCGCCTGGGCTGGCATTTCTTTCGGTCAGCGAGCGCGCATGGCAGCGTATGGAGACCACGAAATCTCCGCGCTATTACTTTGATCTGCGCAAAGAGCGCAAAGCGGCCTCGAAAGGTGAATCGGCTTTCACGCCCGCTACCTCACTCATTGCCGGATTGGGTGCGGCGTTTGATTTTATCCGCACCGCCGGAAACGGCGACCTGGCAGCCGGACGCGATGCGCTGATTGCCAATGCCGAACTGGCTGCGGCCATGACGCGCGCCGCTGCAGCAGCCCTCGATTTGGAGCTCTATGCTCCGACGGCCCCGGCAGCAGCGCTAACCGCCATTATCCCGCCAGCGGGAATTGATTCCGGAGTGTTCGTGAAGGGCTTCCGCGAGATGTTTGACGCGGTCATCGCCAACGGACAAGGCGACATGAAGGGCAAGCTGTTTCGCATTGCTCATCTGGGATATTTCGACTACCTGGATACGATCGCCATCATCGGCGGATTGGAGCTGGTGACAGCAAAGGTTACCCAGCGCAAGAACTTCGAGTTTGGCGTGGCCTTGCGCGCGGCGCAGCAGGTTTACGCTGACGCAAACGGCATCGCTTACGAGACACAGGCTGCGCTGGCTTCGGTGAAGGCGTAGAGGCATCGAGCATCGAGAACGAAACTTCTCAGGTTATCCGATGGAAGCCGTGGGTGGCGCCCATCTCCATCGGAGGTCCTTCGTCCCGCACAAAACGCGGGACTCAGGATGACACTTAGAAAAACATAGACAAAGTCTTAAGGAATAACACGAAACATGAAAATTGTACTTGCTGAAAAGACTTCGTCTGCCGCGGTGACTCTGTTTAAAGAAGAGTCCGGGTGGACGGTGATTACTGCCGACCAGATCAACGGCGACCTGCCCAAGCAGATTTCCGATGCCGATGCTCTGCTGGTGCGCTCGGCGGTGGACGTGAATGCCGGGTTGCTGGAACACGCGCAAAAACTCAAAGTCATCGGCCGCGCCGGCGTAGGCGTGGACAACATTGACCTGGAAGCAGCCACGCGCCTGGGGATTGCAGTCATGAATACCCCCGGGGCAAATGCGGTAGCTGTGGCCGAGCATACTTTTGCCCTGATGCTGGCCCTGGCGCGGCATATTACGCGCGCCGACGTTACTACGCGCGCCGGCAAGTGGGAGAAGAAATCACTGCAAGGTAGCGAACTGCGCGGCAAGACGCTGGGCATTGTGGGACTGGGCCGCGTGGGTCTGGAAGTCGCAAAGCGGGCGCGCGCATTCAGTATGGAGATGATTGCGCATGATCCGTTCGTCTCGGCGAGCGTTGCCCGCGAGCTCGGCATCCGACTGGCTTCGCTGGATGAAGTTTATGCCGCGGCCGACTACCTCTCTTTACACGTAGGTCTTACTCCGCAAACTAACGGCATGATCAACGCCGACTCGCTGAAGAAGATGAAGAAGGGTGTGCGGCTGGTGAACTGCGCCCGCGGTGAGCTGATTGATGACGCAGCTCTGGCGGCAGCGCTGCAATCGGGACATGTGGCCGGGGCCGCGCTGGACGTGTTTACGGAAGAGCCGCCCAAGGGTTCGCCGCTGCTGGCGCTGGAGAACGTGGTGGCTACGCCCCACATTGCCGGTTCCACCGGCGAAGCGCAAGACGCCGTGGGCATGCAGATCGCCCGTCAGGTCAAAGATTACCTGAAAGACGGAGTCATCCAGAATGCCGTCAACGTGCCTTCGGTCTCGCACGATGAATATGTAGAGATGGAACCTTATATCCTTCTGGCCGAGCGGCTGGGCGCCTTCCTGGCGCAGGCGACTACAGGCAATCTGGAAGAGATCTCAATTCGTTACAGCGGGCGCATTGCTGAGTGGAAGACAGACCTGATCCGCAATGGAGCTATTAAAGGCATCCTGAATCTGATGCTCTCGGAGCGCGCCAACCTGGTCAATGCAGCATCGCTCGCCCAGGAGCGCGGTCTGCAAGTGCATGAGACCAAGAATACCGAAACCCTCGGGGGATGGACCGGCAATGTGCTTTCGCTGCTGGTCAAGACCAATCAAAAAGAGATGCTGGTGAAGGGCGCGATCTTGCATGGAAGATCTCCGCGCTTGCTGGCGGTGGATGACATTGACGTTGAGGCGCCGCTGGAGCACGATATCGTTTACCTGGAAAATCGCGACGTCCCCGGTGTGATCGGAAAAGTGGGAACCGTCTTAGGCAGCCATAAGGTCAACATCGCCAATTTTGCACTGGGACGCCGTGCCGGTGAAGGCAGCGATGCCATTGCCGTGGTGCAGGTAGACACCAAAGTTCCGGAAGCGGCCCTGGCGGAGCTGCGCAAGATTGATGCGGTGAAGCTGGCAAAGACGATGAGGTTTTAGAACTGCTTACCGCGGATTGCGCGGATTTTTTTAGAGTGCCTTTTCCTATTTCTGTGCCGCAGCACAAGACACAGCTAAAACACTCTCGAGTTCGGAGCCATCGTCGTGATTCCGGTCGTGATTCCGTCAGCGTGAGGGAAAAATCCAGGCGAAAATCCGATTGAAGCCGTACATGGTTCCCATCGCCATCGGAGGTCCTTCGCCACGTGGCTCAGGATGACAGCTCACCAGCTTCTAAGTGGATTACTCTTCTTCTTCCTGGCTGCGGCGGAGTTTCTTGCTTTCTGCCAGCACGCTCATGCTGTGCATCAGGTTTTGCAGGGTCACGATTCCTACCAGACGCTCCTGGTCCACGACTGGGATAATCGTCAAGCCGCGCGAGGTGATTTTGCGGAAGGCGCTGGCCAGGGTGTCATTCTTGCCGGCAATTTCGTAAGCGCGGTTCATGATGGATTGCACGTAGGCATTGCCTTCTTCTCGCAATGCCTGAAGAATTTTTTGCCGCGAAACAACCCCCACCATATCGGTGCCGCGCACCACGGGAAAATCATCCTGCAGGGTGTGGACGGCCTTGCTGAGCGCGTCTTCGAGCGTATCGGCGGGTGAGAGAGTGGAAAACTCCGTCAGCATGACTTCTTCCATGCGCACGTTCTCCAGCACGGATTGAAATAGAACGGTGCGCTCCTCAAGCTGTGCCCCTATAAAAAGAAAAAAGCCAGTCAGCATCAGCCAGGGATTCCATATCCCGGCAGACATGAGGAGAAGCACGAACACATTGCCCAGGTTCACCGCGCGGCGGGTAGCGAGCCCGAATTCCATGTGGCGCGAGAGCAGGGCGCGGAAGACCCGGCCGCCATCCAGGGGAAAGGCCGGCAACAGGTTGAGCGCGGCGATCAGGAGGTTAATCCACACGGCTGAGCGCGGCAGATTGCTCAAAAGCAACAAAGGGGTTTGGCGCAGGGCCGACTGCGGTGAATATTCCAAAGTGACCGCCGTAAGCACACCGGCAAGGACAATATTGACGATAGGGCCAGCCAGGGCAATGCGAATCTCACGCTGCGGGTCAATATGCTGGTGCGCGAGATGCGAAGTTTCTTCGCGGGCGCTCTCCATCAGCGAGAGGCCGCCGATAGGAAGCAGAATAATGGCGCGAGGCAGGGGGCCTCCGCGCAGGGCAACGGCGAGGTGTCCTAGCTCATGCGCCAGCACGGCGCCCATAACAATTCCGGTGAATGCCAGACTGCGCAGGAAGGTGGAAGGGTCAACCGTCTTAGACTGAGACTGAGTGATCCAAACGAAAAGCAACAAAAAGAAAAATGTGAGGTGCACCCTCACATTAATGCCAAACCACTGACCCGCCGGAATCGACCAACTTCGCATACCCATAATCAACGCCTACAGACCGCAAATGCGGCCTATAGACATTGTACAGAGGATTAGACGCGAAATTGAGTGCGCAGGTTCCAGAGAAGCGGCTTTCAGCAACCAAGTCTATTTAAACAGTTCCTCGAAAAGGTTCTCATATTGCCGGGTGACTTCGCCCCAGCCGTAGCGTTCGCGGGCGCGTTGCGCGCCTTTGAGGGCGAGATCTGCGAGCAGTTTGGGATCATGAAACAGGTTCTGCAGCTTTGCGGCGAGATCATCTTCGCTGTGCTCGAAGACGACTCCGCAGTCGGCAGCGGTTTCGCGGTTGGATTCGATATTCAGGTAGAGCACAGGATTGCCGGCAGACATGGCCTCCACCAGCGCGGGATGGATGCCGCCAACTTCGCAGGCAAAAACGAAACAGGCAGCGTTGAGCTGGAATTCCCAGTATCCGTTACCGTAGATTGAGCCGGTGAAGATCACGCGCTCGCTGGCCAACGAGCGCAGACGCTGCTCATAGGCTGGATCGTAAGCGTTGCTGCCCACCATCACCAGGGGCCACGGAATCTTGGTCTTCTCGTAAGCCCGAATCACCAGCTCGGGATTATTCTCGGGTTCAAGGCGGCTGACGTATAGAACATATTTCTTTGGCTCCAGACCAAAACGCTTTAAAACAGAGTTTTCGGGGCTGGTTTGCAGGCGCTCTGGCGGCTCGGCGCCGTATCCGATCATGACGGAAGATTTGCGGTAGCGGCTGCGATAGTAGCCTTGCATGGTCAGCGAGTCGGTCACCACTTTGCTGGGTGTAAAGACAGAAAAAAACTCACAGATTGAGAGAACAATCCGCGCCAGCGGGCCCCACTTTTTTCGCTGGCGGTCGAGGCCGTCAACGTTCAAAACCACGGGCTTGCCAAACAGGCGGGGAATCCAGGCGACGGGGCTGTTGGCCACGTTGCACATGAGCACGATATCAGCGCGGGTAAAAATAACGTGTAGGACCGAGAGAAAAGTGTGCACGGGCGTGTCTAAATGCTTAGCCGAGATGCTGGGCAGGATGACGCGGCGAATCCGGGAATCAACGAGGGTGTCATCCTCGGGACGAGTAAAGGCGTGGCGGCAATACACGGTGACTTCATGACCATCGTTCACCAGATACTGAGAGAGCTTTTCGTAAAAGGCCTCAAAGCCGCCATAGCGGTTAGGGATGCCGCGAGTGCCTAAAAGAGCAATCTTCATGAAAAATGCTTTTCCGGTAAGACTCATCAACATATAACATTTGCAAAGAGAACGCTCATGAAGGTGCTGTTTGTCACAAACGATGCTTTGGCGGCCCAAATGGCGGGTCCGGCGGTGCGCTGCCTGGAGCTGGCCAAGGTGCTCAGCAAGCACCACGAGGTGACCATTGCCACCGGGCTGCCCAGCAAGCTGGCGCCTGAAGGGATACGCATCCTGGAGGATGCTGCCCATCAAACCGGCGAATTAAAGGCCGCGGCCAAGGCGAGCGACATCGTAATTTCCCAGGGCCTGGTGCTGGCCCGCTTCCCCTTCCTGAGCAAATTGGCCAAGCACCTGGTGATTGATCTTTATGATGCCTATCTTCTGGAATATCTGGCGCATACGCACCCGGAGCATCCGCAGTGGGGATATCTGCGGCAGTGGTATCGCCTGAACGAACAGATGCTGGAGGGAGACTATTTCCTTTGCTCGAGCGAGCAACAGTGGGACTACTGGCTGGGGCGCTTGTGCGCCCTGGGGCGGCTCAATCCAGAGGAGCATAAGCGCGATGCCAGCTTCCGCAGCCTGCTGGGGATCGTTCCCTTTGGGCTGCCGGCCCAGCCGCCGGTACGCACGGAAAACGTTCTGCGCGGGATTGTGCCCGGTGTGGGTTCAAAAGACTTTCTGCTTCTGTGGGCGGGGGGGCTGTGGCAGTGGCTCGATCCTCTCACGGTGATTCGCGCGGTCTATGAAGTTGCCAAACAGCGGCCCAACGTCAGGCTTGTGTTCCTGGGCGCGCATGATCCCAACCCGAACAACCGGCCCATGTCGAAGGCGGATGAGAGTCTCTCATTGGCGCGAGAGCTGCATTTGCTCGACAAATACGTGTTTTTTTATCCGGTCTGGGCGCCCTATGAACAGCGTCATAATTTTTTGCTGGAGGCGGATATTGGCATCTCGGCGCATCCCGCGTCAGTGGAAAGCCGTTTTGCCTTCCGCACCCGCGTGCTGGATTACATTTGGGCAGGACTGCCGATGATCCTCTCGCAAGGAGATTACTTCGGTGATTTCGTTGTGCGCGAGCGCGTGGGCCCGGCGCTGCCGCCGGGAGATGTCATGGCGTGGAAAGACGCCATCCTGGCCCTGGTGGAAAATCCTGATTTGCGGCAGGAGATGCACACCCGCCTGCAAGCGCTGGCTCCGCGTTTTCAGTGGGAGAAAGTTGCGGCCCCGCTGCTCGAATATTGCAACCAACCCTACAACACGCAACGCGCGTCGAAGCTCCGGCACAAAATTGTGCCGTTTCTCAGTTCGGGGTATGACATTACGAAGAGATTCAGGAAGTAAATACCAATCCCATTGTGGGAAACAGGAGACGTAGCAAGCTACGTCTCTACCCATCTTTATCTACTCATCCACAACACCAGACGCAGCAATGGCCATAGCCATTGTTGCGCCAAGTGTAGTGGGATTCTGGGAGTTTTGGTTGCTCTTAGTCTTTATGTTTACTCGTTAATTGCTTCTTAACGTTAATCCTTTAATTAATTGCTGGACGTGTTCGACTTACCGTCTTTCTGCGCACTAGCCGCCTCATCGCCGAAAGCCAGCGAGTACTTCTTGCCGGCGAAATGAATTTCGGTCAAAGACAGGCCGCCATCGCTGCTCTTGCTCGTCCGGTAGGTGTCGTTAGCACCAGCGCGATCCTGCTGGACCACGCGGGCCGGCACAGTGGCCACTACCTTACCCTTCGACAGGATGTTGAGGTCAATGTTAGGACCCGCGCCCTCCCACTTAATCTGGTATTGCCCGGGGGCCAGTTGATGTCCGCTCACGGTCACCGGATCACTGAGCTCCAACGAACTTTTGGTTGCAGCAAATGCGGCCGTCGCCAGCAACAGGGCCAGCGCAGGAAGTAGCTTCTTTGAAATCAGGGACAGCTTCATATCACTCCTTTTTCTTCTTTCCCGAACGCCGGGATGCGGTTTTGAACGACTTAAATTTGCCTTGCAGACACACTTGCGTTGTCACGCCAGGATGCCCTTGCGACGTCAGCTTCGACATCTTCACGCCTGTCGGCTAGTAGCCATGCGAACAGTGGACGCAACTAACTTCGTCTCTATTCTCGTGACTGATTAGACGCGTCAGATCAAGATACGTAACTTGTGAATGCTTAGTTCCGACAACTTGATAGAGAGTTGTAAAAAAAAATTAGGTGAAACCTTTTGCGGGGGTACGAGTCGAGAAACTACAAATCATGGAAGATGCAAAATCCCATTTTTGGAATTCAGGATTAAATCGGATTGGCAACGCTATGAACATAATGGGTATATAAGGGGGGTGAGCTTTCCGAATCCATGAGTCACATTGTGCTCATTGTGACAAGCACAACAATATAAACAACGCGATAAATTCCTGAAGTAGGAATTTATCTAACGCGTATAGATGCAGAGCAGAACAGCCCGATTCATTTTTTGAATAAATTCACGGTTCAGAGGTATACAAGCTGAATGTTCATTCAGTGGAGGAGCGCTTTTTGCGGCGTTCACGGGCAGGAGTGCGCTGGCCTGCGCGTACGGAGTAGAGATTTTCATCAGCGCGGCCCATAGTCTTTTCCAATTTTTCATTCTTCCGGCGCGCGGCCCAGCCCATGGAAAAAGCGGGTTGCCCTTCTTCGTGAGCAGCAGCTTCAATGCGCCGGGCGGCGGCTTGCGTGTGCTGCTCGTCAGCGTGGCCCAGCAAGACAAGGAATTCGTCCCCTCCGAGGCGAATCACGGCTTCTTCAGCCCGCACCTGGCGCATGAGAAAACGCGCAAGCTTGACCAGCACTTCATCGCCGGCCTGATGGCCGTAGCGGTCGTTGTATTGCTTGAAATGGTCCATATCCAGGAGAATGCAACCCCATGAGCCCGGCAGACTCTCGCTGGCAACTTCAAACATGGAAAGATAGCGGCGATTGAAAGACCCAGTCAGGGGATCGCGAATGCTTTGCTCACGAAGTTTATTTTCCAGCTCCTTGTGAACGGTGATATCCACCAGAATGCCGTAGTAGAGGGTTTCGCCGGTTTCCGGGTCTTTGCGGGAATAGGCGGTATCCAGGGCCGTACGCATGCTGCCATCCGCTCGCTTAATTTTCAGCTCAAATTCGCGGATGTAACCGTCGCGCTCAAAGATCCTCGTCTGCCACGCGCGGATTTCTGCTTCCACAAAATCGGTGACGCGATGCTTACGTAATTTCTCCACGGATGAAACCCCGAGGATATCGAGCAACGCCTGATTGCCGTCCACAAAACCGCCGTGCGCATTGGTGATGTAGATCCCCTCCTTGAGGTTCTTGACCAATTCGCGCAGGATCTCAGGGTCGCTTAGGCTTCGCATAGGAGTTCTTACGAATTCTCGTACTGCCGGCATAGATCACTCAAGGTAATGAAATGGCTCTCGGTTACTAAAGCTGTTTCTTCTCCTTAACCATTGTGACACCGTGAGCGGGTTTTGCAGCCTGCCAAAGCAGGCATTTTTTATAGCAGGCAGGTGAACAAATTTACCCGCTTTGCTCATGAGCTTAGAACGTAAATGCGAGTGCTTCTTGCAAGTCTGTGAAACTAAACCTCTTATACCTTGCCTGTTTCCTGGGAAGTTTGGCCCTAAAGTTGTACTAAGTAGCTGTGAGAGCTGTTGTGCGCTCCCCTTCGCAAGTCACGGGATCAAGCAGCTCCCGGTAACTCCCAGTTAAGCTGAGACCCACGTAGTTTGGAGGATTTTCATGAATCATCGTATCTTGATGGCGTTAGCACTGGCAGGAGTATTGACTCTTCCCGCTATGGCGCAGAGTAGCTCTTCGCAGCCGCAATCTACCACCCCGGCCGCAACTGACCAGCAAAACAGTTCTTCGCAGCCCCAGGCCGCTCCCGCAGACCAGCAGTCGTCTAAAGACAATCCTGAGAGCGCGACCCAGAAACAGCCTCTGACGTATGAGCGCCATGAGGGCTTCTGGGGGCATTTGATGCCCTTTGCCCGGAAGAAATATGTCCAGCGGCAAGTACAGCCGGTGCGTGACCGGGTCAACGAACTGGATGAGCTCACGGCTGCCAACAGCCGCGCGATCAAAGACGTGGATAAGCGCGCAAGCGAAGGTATCCGGCTGGCATCGCTCAAGGCCAATGAAGCCGATCAGCACGCCGTTGATGCCGGTAACCGCGCACGGCTTGCGCAAGATACCGCAACCCAGGCGAGCACGCATCTGCAGAGCGTAGAAAAAGTGGTGGGAAATATTGACCAATTCCAACCGGTTTCCCAGACCGAAATTCTCTTCCGTCCCGGACAGAAGGCTTTAAACAAGAAAGCCAAGGACGCGCTCGATGACATGGCCACGCCGCTGAAAGACCAGAAGGGCTACATCATTGAGGTCCAGGCCTTCAGCTCAGGACACGGCCAGACAGCTCTGGTTAACTCCCAAGCTATGGCACAGAGTGTGGCGCGCTACCTGGTTATAAACCACGAGATCCCGGTGTACCGCATTTATACCGTCGGCATGGGAAATGCCCCGGTACCAGATGAGACCGCTGCCGATGGCAGCAAGCCGCGTCACGTTAGCGGCGGACGGGTCGAGATCAGCTTACTGAAGAACGGCATCGGTGACTTGAGCGCTGAGCCGGCTTCAGCCCCAACTGCAACAAATCAACAACCCGATCAACAACCCCAAGAAAGCAGTACTCCACGATAACTCCCCCAAAGAGGTGTAACGGACACACCTCAGTTTTTTGAAGCCCCTTGCATCCCCCTGCAAGGGGCTTGGTTTTTGTATGAGCTTCGACGTAACCCGCAGCTATGGCACTATAATTAGCGCTTCACTGTATGCACGGAGTGATACGCCCTTTTAATTTCTGTTCTGTTATTGTGTTTGTCCTAGCCTGGAGTTCTTTCTTGGTTCAGCAGGCAAAGGCACAGGCCAGCCCCAGTGATTTGGTATCTGATCGTGACGCTCACACTCTTACTGGCACAGTGGTCAATTCAGTCACAGGAGAGACGATTAGCCGGGCGCTTGTAAAGATCTATCAATTTCCCGACCACCCGCAATCGGTAAGGAATAATGGCAGCGGAGTAATTGTTGGTGGTGGCGTTACAGCCAACTGGCAACGCGCAATGCTTACCGACCGAGATGGTCATTTTAAGTTTGAGGGGGTGCCGCAGGGAAATACCTTTCTGAACGCAACCAAGCCTGGATTCATGCCTGAGAAAGGCGAGTCTTTTTCTGTGCTCGGTCAAAGGGTCCGAGCCGGTCCGGATGCTCTTCCAGTGTTTGTAAGACTTATGTCAACAGCAGTCATTGCTGGACGGGTTATGGATACCAACGGCGAGCCCGTGGAAGGAATCGAAATAATGATTTACCGGCTGGGGCTGGAAAACGGGCGGAAGCACCTGGACGACTCAATAAAGCTGGAAAAAGGTAACCCGCCAACGCTGACAACCGATGAAGACGGAAAATTCCGTGTCTTCGGCCTCGCTCCAGGCACATATTACGTTGCCGCTATTCCACTCTGGGCCAGTGACGCCGCTTTTGACCCTGAAGGACCGGGCCCAAATGGCATAGACCTGGCAAGCAAGGTAAATGGATCTGACGATCCCCCCGATGCAGGCTATCCGCTCACTTACTATCCCGAAGCGGCAGATCTTTCTCAATCCACACCCATTCAGCTCTCTGCAGGCGAGGAGGCGAGGATAGATCTTACGCTTGGACGAACGCCTGTAGTTTCGATTGCTGGCACGATCACCGGTTCTCCACTCGGGGGAGATCCGGATCTGCGGTTTATCAACCAATCAGGAGACAGGATTGCATTCGCTTATGACTTTGACCCGCAAACCGGGAGATTTGACGCAAGTTTGATCTCAAGAGGTTTTTGCACCATCAGGGCCGCTGGCAATGATGCCCTCGGAAACCCTTTGCATGCCGAGCTGACCTTGAAAGCAGAAGCAAATGCAAAAAACATTCATCTTACTCTTTTGCCATCCCCATCCATTCCTATTGTGGTACGTGTCGAAACCAGTAAGTCTCAGTCTGACGTGGACCGTCAGGACGTTACAAACCCCAAAAGCGATGCGTCCCTGGTAAACGTGGTTCTTCATCCTGTTGAGCTTTTACGTACTGACATTCCGCCAGACAAAGACGAGAAGGACCCGAACAACACATCGCTGGCGCTGCGCAATATTGACGCGGGCAGATACAGAGTAGGAGTGACATCCGTCAACACCTCTTTATGTGTGAAATCGGTCTCATACGCTGGCATTGACCTTCTACGGGAAGAGCTTACCGTAACGCAAGGAAATCATTCGAGCATAGAGGTTGTGCTTCGCGATGATTGCGCGGCACTCGAGGTAAGCACAAATCCGGATGACTCTGCAGTTGTCTTTGTAGTGGTTGTTCCTGATTATGCGCCCCAGAATCCGATAACTGGCGCAGTCTCTACTGTTATGAATTCCACACATATAAAACTCAACTTCAACCGACTCGCTCCTGGCACGTACAATGTGTTTGCCTTTGACAGGCTGGATGGCCTGGAGTACACCAACCCAGACGCTCTGCGTGAGTATGCTTCCAAAGCCACGCAAGTCAGCCTTCAGCCCAATGAGAGTAGAAGCATCAAAGTTGATGTGATTCAACGAGGAGACTAAACCCAGCCACTCATAACATATATAGCCATCATGATTGGCCCGTAAGCCATTGCTCCCAGCACGATGGAAAAGATCAGTGGGCGGACCGCGACAAAATCACACTTCAGGATCCGGCGGAACCAGAAGATGGAAAATGGAATGACAACGAAGACGGCCGTGATGACTCCCGGAGTGTATGCACGCAGCAAGATTGTGGCAATGAGATGGGGAACAATCGCGTTTGTCAGCATAACGCTTTGAATTCCGGCAAGAAGGTACAGCCCAAAGCTGCGAGGACCTGCCATAGCTGCAAAAAAAGTAATCAAGAACGGCACAGCCGTGCCCATCGCCAAGGCGAGATAAAGCTCTCCCGGAGAAGGAATATGCGTCAGGGGAAGGCCGTATTGTTGTGCCACAGCCGGCATGTGTTCGTGCAACCATCGTGGCATGGTAAGCGCCTCTTCGCTGTTGTGAATCATAATGAAGAGCGGCACGGCCCAGACCAGCCGTGAAAATTCCTCCTTTTGCGCCAGCACCACCTCAGCGTCTGTAATCGGCTTTAGCTTTTGAGCCATTTGCGTTTCTGAATACGCCACTTGGATTTCTACGCTAACAACATAGTCCACATCCCGCCTGTGCGATACTGAAATCATGAGTGGCGCGGAAGCTGCCAATTTGGCTGCCAGGTCTGACCCGAAATCGGTGCAGGTCAACGTGACGACGGGGACTGGGATGGAAATTCTCTGGAAAGACGGACACGCCAGCAGCTATAGCTTCACCTGGCTGCGCGATGCTTGTCCGTGCGCCATGTGCGATGAAGAGCGCGCCGGCTCAGGACGTGCGATTGGCGCGCCGGCTAAGCCTGCGCCCGGAGCGCTGCCGATGTACCATCCGCCGGTCAGGCCGAACGATGTCACGGCCGTGGGCAAGTATGCCATCAGCTTTCAGTGGAACGATGGTCATCAGCACGGCATCTATTCCTGGGAGTTTTTGCGCAACCATTGCCCATGCGCAGAGTGCAAAGCGGCGCGTGAAAAAGAGGAGGTTGGTTAATGGGCGGCAATCAGCCGCCTGAGAATGAAATCGGCGTTCATCAACGTCGGTTCGCAGCGAAATCATATTCTGTGAAATTATTAGACGAACTCAATCCCCAACAACGCGAGGCGGCAGAGACCATTGAAGGGCCGGTGCTGATCCTGGCCGGTGCAGGCAGCGGCAAGACGCGCGCCATTACCTACCGCATTGCCCACATGATAGAAAATGCAGGCATCTCGCCGGATTCCATCCTGGCGGTCACCTTCACGAACAAGGCATCGCGCGAGATGGCAGAGCGCGTGGAAAAGCTGGTGGGCGGGCGCACGCTGCTGCAACCCCTGATTTCTACCTTTCACTCGTTTTGCGTGCGCGTGCTGCGCCGCGACATTGAGGCGCTGGGCTCGGGCCTGAAAAAAGACTTTGCCATTTACGACGAGAGCGACCAGCAGCAACTGGTCAAAGCGGCGATGCGGCGCCTGGGTCTGGATGACAAACAGCTCACGCCTCGCATGGTGCTGGGGCGCATCTCGTGGGCGAAGAACCACATGCTTGATCCGCAGGAAGTTTACCTGCAATCGGCCGATCCCAAAACGGAACGCGTGGCCCACATCTACGAAATTTACCGGCAGGAGCTGCGCAAGGCCAATGCGCTGGATTTTGACGATCTGCTGCTTGAGACGGTGAGGCTGTTGAAGGTCTCAGGAGAAGTCCGTGAGCGCTATAACCGGCGCTTCCAATACGTGATGATCGACGAATACCAGGACACCAACCGCCCGCAATACGAACTCATGCTGTTGCTGGGCCGGCAGCACCAGAACGTGTGCGTGGTGGGCGACGAGGACCAATCCATTTATTCCTGGCGGGGGGCCGACATTCGCAACATCCTGGAGTTTGAGAATGACTTCCCCAAGGCCAAAATTATCCGGCTGGAACAAAATTACCGCTCAACACAAAACATTCTGGAAGCCGCGTCGGCGGTAGTTGCCAACAACGTTAATCGCAAAGGCAAGAACCTGTGGACGGCGCGCCAGGGTGGCGCCCGAGTGGGCTATTACGAGGCGCATGACAGCGAAAATGAGGCCCTGTTCGTGGCCGACTCAATTTCCAATCATTTGCGCGAGGCTGCCGCAACCAATGAAGAAACCCGCGTAGCTGTGCTCTACCGCACCAATGCGCAATCGCGTCTCTTTGAAGAGGCGCTGCGGCGCTATCAGTTGAAATACAACGTGGTGGGCGGCTTTTCGTTCTATGAACGCGCCGAGATCAAAGACATGATCTCGTATCTGAAGCTCATCCAAAACCTGGATGATTCCATCGCCCTGTTGCGCGTCATTAATACGCCCGTGCGCGGCATTGGCAAAACCAGTGTAGAAACTTTAGAGCGCATTGCACTCACAGCCGGACTCTCGCTATGGGCGGCGATTGGGCAGGCCATTCAGCAGAAACTTCTGCCCGCCCGCGCCCTGGCTGCGCTGGAGAATTTTAAGGCGATCATCGAAGATGCTCGCGCCATGCTGGCAGGAGAATTTGAGAAGAGGCTCATCACCGAGAGCACAGAAGACATTGAGAAAACTGAAAGCGCTTCTGCTTCGGATTCTGCGCCGGGCTTCGCTCCCGATCAGCAGATAGCATTTGATCCAACTGCTTTTGATCCTTTTGAATTTGAGGGTGGGGAGGAAAAAGAAGCCGAGGCAGTGGAGCCCTCTGTGAGTTCAATCAGCGACGAAGTTTGGGCGGCAGATGGCGGCGATGCAGAATCCCCGGCGGAAGCTGGGAGTTCCACGGCGGCGATCCTCAAATTCTTGCTCGACCGCACGCGCTACATCAAAGTTCTGGAAGACGAAGACTCACCTGATGCCTACTCGCGTATTGAGAACCTGCGCGAACTGGTGAATGCGGCGGTAGATTCACGGGACCGAGGCGAGACCCTGGCCGAATTTCTGGACCACGCCGCCCTGGTGAGCGATGCCGATCAATACGATTCCAGCGCACAGGTCACGCTGATGACGCTGCACTCGGCCAAAGGGCTGGAGTTCCCCCTGGTTTTTCTCGCCGGGCTGGAAGAGAACCTGTTTCCGCACTCGCGCACTCTGCTCAATCCCAGCGAACTGGAAGAAGAACGCCGCCTCTGCTACGTGGGCATGACCCGCGCCATGAATACGCTGATACTGACGCGCGCCCGCTATCGGCGGCGTTATGGTACGGATATGCCGGAGCCTACGTTGCCCTCACGTTTCCTTGAGGAGATTCCGCCGCAATTGCTGGAAGACCTAGGCTCACGCGGCCGCAGTTCCGAGAGAACTCCGGTTTTCTCGCAGACGACAACAGAAAGCTCGCATTACAACTACGAAGATGAAGACCAGAGCGCGAGTGGCTCCGCCCAGACTTATGGAGGCAGCAAAAAGAGAACGAGCTATGATGGGCCGACATATAACTCCATCGAAAACATAGCCGAGTTCTTCGCTTCTCGAGGAAAAAAATTCACCAGCCCGAAAATGGCAGCACCGGCGCCGGCGGGCCGCAAAGGGTTTCGTCCGGGACAGCGCGTGCGCCATCCTAAATATGGAGAGGGAACCGTCTATAAACGCGAGGGTGAAGGCGACGAAGCCAAGATAACTGTGCAATTCTCCGGATTCGGATTGAAGAAGCTGGTGGAAAAATACGCGCAGTTGGAGAAGGTGTGAAGGCAGTCCTCAGTCCTCAGAAAAGGCTAAACCAGCCCGGGGACGACATCATCATTTTTGTCCATAAAACAGGCAGTAAATCGCGGTTTTTGATTTATCCTATTAGATTCAATTTCAAAATAATTTACGAGAGAGTTCATGGCCAATACTAAGAAACTGAGTAAAGAAGAACGCAAGAAAGCCAAGCGGGCAGCGCGCAAAAAGGCCGCCCCGAAACCCAAGCGCACCACACCACGTGGTTCGACCAAGCGCAAGGTGAAGAAGATCGCGCGCGGACAGGGTAAACGCTAGTTTAGTCATCAGTCGTCAGGTCTCAGTCGTTCAGATGAAAACATCTGACGACTGAGCTGGGACTTAAATTCCACGAAACGGGGTAACCGCCGCCTGGCCGGACAACTTTTCGCCAAGAAATCTATTGATAAGCTGATCTCGGATTCCGAGAACCCCGAGCACCGCCTCAAGAAAACCTTGGGCCCGTGGTCGCTGACCGCTTTGGGAATTGGGGCCATCATAGGCTCTGGCATCTTCGTGCTGACAGGGACAGCCGCCGCTGGAGAACACTTTGAGGTGCCCTCGATCCTCCACGCACAAGTGATGGACCTCTTTCTTAACCTTGTGCATTACGGGCACATTAGCGGCAGCATTCTGCACGGAAGACCGCCGGCGGGTCCGGCCATTGCAGTATCTTTTCTTTTAGTTGCCATCGCCTGCAGCTTTGCCGGGCTCTGCTATGCTGAACTGGCTTCCATGATTCCCATTGCGGGAAGTGCTTATACCTATTCCTATGCAACGCTGGGTGAAATCTTCGCATGGATCATAGGCTGGGACCTGATCCTGGAATATGCCGTAAGCAACGTGGCCGTCGCCGTGGGCTTCGGTGGATATATGAAAGCCCAGTTGGAGCAGTTTCACATATTCATTCCCGATAAATGGTCCACGCCGGTGTTCGCCTCCGACCACTGGACGGGCGCTTACTTCAACATTCCCGCTTTTCTGGTTGTGTTTGTGCTCACCGTGTTACTGGTGCGTGGAGTCAGGGAGTCGGCCGGTGCGAATAATGTGATGGTGGCCATCAAGATTGGCGCGATCCTGGTCTTTCTAGTGGTGGGCGGAATGCTGGTGAACCCGGGGAACTGGCATCCTTTTGCTCCTGCCGGTTTTGCGGGGATCGTGAGCGGTGGCGCAATTATATTTTTTACTTATATTGGCTTCGATTCCGTCTCAACGGCGGCCGAGGAGGCCCGCAATCCACAAAAAGATATCCCCTTTGGGATCATTGCTTCCCTCATCATCTGCACGGTGCTGTACGTGGGTGTGGCGATTGTGCTGCTCGGCATGTTGAAGTACTCGGCATTCACTTCCGGCCCGGCAGCCGATGCGCCGGTGGCCTATGCTTTACAGGTCCTGGGGGCCCGGCCTGTCTTCCGTGTCATCATCATCGTGGGCGCGCTGATGGGTATGATCTCTTCGCTGCTGGTCTTCCAATACGGACAGACTCGCATCTGGTTTGCTATGTCGCGCGACGGTTTGTTGCCTCGCATTTTTTCCGCCGTGCATCCCCGCTTCAAGACCCCGCACTGGTCAAGCTGGATTGCTGGGGCCTTTGTGGGAATCCCCGCTGGAATCGTGGATATCGGCGATGCAGCCGATCTCTCTAACATCGGCACGTTGTTCGCCTTCGTGCTGGTTTCACTCGGCGTGCTTTTTTTGCGGCGTACACAGCCTGGCCGTCCACGCGGCTTCCGCGTCCCATTCGTGCCTCTATTTCCAATCATCTCCGTCTTGCTGTGTGGTGGCTTGATGACCGGGTTGCTGCTCATCACCTGGATCCGGTTTTTTGTCTGGCTGGGCCTCGGATTGGTGATTTATCTTGCATACAGCCAGCGGCATAGCGAATTCGCCGGCGCACGAGCCACGCCGCCGAGTTCCTGATCATGAAGTTTCAGTTCCCAGTTTGGCCGTTACGATGAGTGATTTTATTCACCGGCTTCCCAAGGCCGAGTTGCATCTTCATCTGGAGGGTTCCGTAGAACCGGCAACCCTGGCCGAGCTGAGCCGCCGCCATGCCACGCCACTTCCTTTTCCGGGAAACAAGTATGAGCAGCCCACGGGAGGCCTGCCGGTGCTCTCGGAGGATGATGTTCGCGCACTTTATCAATACAAAGATTTTCCCGGCTTCCTGATGGCTTTTAAAGCAGTCACCGAACGCCTGCGAACTGCCGAGGATTACGAACTCATCACCTACCGCATGATGGAACGGCTGCATGCGCAAAACGTGCTGCATGCCGAAGCTTACGTGAGCGTGGGGGTAGTGCACTGGCGCGGGCAGGAGTTCGCCGAAGTTTTTCGCGGCTTGGAAGCCGGGCGCCGGCGTGGAGAAAAAGACTTTGGTTTATCACTGCTTTGGATCTTTGATGCGGTGCGCCATTTCGGCGCGGAGGCCGCGCAACGGGTTATGGAAGAGGCTGCACATTACGGCCAGCAGAGCGAAAGCGTTATTGGCTTTGGTATTGGCGGCGACGAGCGGCGTGGCCCGCCTGAGCTTTTTCGCGAGATTTATCGCGACGCCCGCGAGCATGGCTTGCGTCTGACGGTACATGCCGGCGAAGCCGCCGGGCCGGAATCGGTGTGGGGCGCAATCAACCTGGGCGCTGAGCGCATTGGACACGGTTTGAACGCCGCACATGACCTCGAGTTAATGGCAACTCTGGTTGAGCGCCAGATCCCAGTTGAGATTTGCGTCAGCAGCAATTTGCGAACTGGGTGTTGTGCCGCGGTCAATAAGCACCCTTTAAAAACTTATTTCGACACCGGTGTGATGGTAACGTTGAATACCGATGATCCCGCTATGTTTGAGACTTCGCTCGAGCAGGAGTACCAACTGGCGCAAAAAGAATTCGGTTTTAGTAATGAGCAGTTGCGGGAGATTGCGCGCAATTCTTTTGAGGCTTCGTTTTTACCGGCAGAAAAGAAAGTGGCGTTTTTGAACATGATTGACGCCTTTCCCGTTTAGAAATTAGCTCGAAAGCGCAAAAAACCTTATGACCACAGAGACACAGAGAAAGATGGGCTATTGGTTCATTGAGCAAGCGCCTTCTCTGCCGCATTGATCGTTGCCTGGATGTCTTTTTCTGTGTGTGCAGTGCTCATGAAAGCGGCTTCGAATTGCGAGGGCGGCAGATAGATTCCCTGTTCCAGCATGGCACGATGGAAGCGAGCGAATTTTTTCGTATCGGATTTTGCCGCCGACGTCCAATCGGTAACCGGCTGGTCAGAAAAGAACCAGGTGAACATCGAGCCCACGCGGTTGGCCTGCAATGAGATTTGCTGATTACAGGCAGATTGCATGACGCCTGCCACAAGGGTTACTGATTGCCTTTCCAACCGTAAATAGACTTCCGGATGCTGGCGCAGATGGCGTAGCGTAGCCAGGCCCGCGGCCATGGCCAGCGGGTTGCCCGAGAGAGTGCCCGCCTGATACATCGGCCCGAGCGGCGCGACCAGGTTCATGATTTCCGCGCGGCCGCCGTAGGCGCCTACAGGCAGGCCTCCGCCAATGATTTTTCCCAGCGTGGTCAGGTCGGGCTGAAGGTTAAAGATCGCCTGCGCTCCGCCATAGGCCAAGCGAAAGCCGGTCATGACCTCATCCATGATCAACAAGGTTTTTGCCTGCGCAGTAATTTCTCGCAAAGCTTGCAAATAACCGGGAGCAGGCGGCACGCAGCCCATGTTGCCGACGATAGGTTCAACAATTACACAGGCAATTTGTTGCGGAAACTTTTCAAAGGCCAGCTTTACCGCAGCAACGTCGTTATAAGGCAGTGCCAGAGTAAACTGCGTGACCTCTTCCGGCACACCGGCCGAGCCGGGGATACCAAGCGTGGCCACTCCCGAACCGGCTTTGACCAGAAGCATGTCGGCGTGTCCGTGATAGCAGCCTTCGAATTTGACGATGTATTTTCTTCCGGTGAAGGCGCGCGCCAGGCGGATGGCAGACATAGTCGCTTCGGTTCCTGAGCTGACGAAGCGTACTTTCTCGATGGAAGGCACAGCGTGGACGATCTCTTCTGCCAGATCGGCCTCGGAGGGTGTTGTGGCCCCAAAGCTGGTCCCATTGCGAGCAGCGGCTTCCACTGCGGCCAGTACCTCGGGATGGGAGTGTCCCAGAATCAGCGGACCCCACGAGCCCACGTAATCAATGTATTCGTTGCCGTCGGCGTCCCACATGCGCGAGCCCGAGCCGCGAACGATGATGGGGGGCTCGCCTCCGACAGAGGCGAAGGCGCGTACGGGGGAATCCACGCCGCCTGGAATAAGGGTTTCAGCGCGTTTTTGTAGAGCTCGGGATTTTTCGAGGCTGTGAGACATGCCAAGAAACATAGCATACCGAAGGAGTGGTCAGCAGGCTTCAAAACGCGATTTGCTCGAGGCTGGTAAAATTAAATCTACATGTTGCTGCCGTTCGTCCGTGAAGCTTTCGCGGACGCAGAAAAGACTGCCAGTTTTGCGCGCCTGGTCTCAAATCTTAAAACTGCTCTTCAACAACTGGAGGGGGGTGGTAGAGACGGCGCGGGGCGTACTCGTGTCTCTGGACTTACTCCCACCGCTAAGCTACTTCACTTTGCATTGCTTCATCGCGCTCTCCAGCGGCCTCTGCTGCTGCTCGTAGCCAATAACCGGGCTGCGGAGCAGATCTTGCCGGTGCTGCGCGCTTTTTGCGAACTGACCGGCGCTGCCGAGGCTGCCAGCGTGGTTGCACTTCCGGTTTACGACGTTCTGCCTTTTGAAAATCTCTCGCCGCATCCTGAAATCCAGGAGACGCGGGCCACGACTCTCTGGAAGATCGTGACCGGCCGGGCTTCGCTGGTGGTTGCTCCCATTGCATCGGCGGCGATGTGCCTGCGCGAGCAGGAGTATTACGCCGACCTGGCGCGGGTGGTCCGTAAAGGCGAAGACATTGATGCCGAACTCCTGGTCGAGCACCTGAACACCGTGGGCTACAGCGCCGTTGACGTGGTCGAGATGCCCGGCGAATATGCCCTGCGCGGCGGCATTCTGGATGTGTATTCCCCGGAAACAGACCGGCCGGTGCGCATTGAGTTCTTTGGGGATGAAGTGGAATCCATGCGCAGCTTCGACCCTGGCTCGCAGCGCTCACAGACTCCACGCGATGAAGTTGTTTTGCTGCCGTTGACCGAAACACCGGTTTCCGAGCAGACGCTGGCGGCGATCCATACCCGGCTCTCAGGGAAGCGCGTCGCAGGGTCGCAAGAGATCGTGGAGCAGGCAATGGCCTCTGGCGGAGTTTCTATCTTCCCAGGATGGGAATTTTATGCGCCTATCGCCGGAACGCGATCTACAATTTTTGACTTGCTGCCGCGCGCAGTTGCATTTGTGGATGAGCCCACGAGCGTAAACCAGGAGATTGAGGCTTGGTGGGAGAAAATTAACGACGCCCATGAGCGCAGCAACATCGGATCGCTGGTAAGACCCGAAGAGCTCTACATTCCGCCGCCGGATTTATGTGCACGTTTGGAAAAGCTCCCCGGCGGGAGCGTCGAGCAGCTTGGAATTACCCGCGTAGAGGAAGAGGAGATTGCTTTTTCTTCCCAGCCGACGCCGCGCTTTCATGGATCCATGCCCGCAGCGGTTGAAGAAGTCCGTAAGCTGGTTGCAGAGAACCAGCAAATCGTTTTTGCCTTGCCCAGCCTGGGTGAGGTGGAGCGCATGGCCGAGATCCTGGGCGAGTACAACATTGCCTATCGCCTGGGCAGTCGCGGACAGAAATCTGCCGGAACCTACGCCGATGAAGCCACACAATACTTTTCTGACGAGCAGGCTGGGGCGGTGTTGCTGGTAAAGGCCTTCGTGCCCGAGGGCGTGCGTCTTCCTGAAGCCCATCTGTCGGTGTTTGGCGCGCTCGACCTGTTTGATGACTCGGAAGTAGTTGCAAGCCACTCGGAGGGGCGTAAGTCGAAGGTATCGGCGTTTCTCTCTGACTTTCGCGATCTGGCGGTTGGGGACTATGTGGTGCACGTCGAGCACGGCATTGGCCAGTACCTGGGCTTGAAAGAAATTTCGCAGAGCGAAGGCGAACCGCCACTGGAGTTCATGGTGCTGGAGTATGCCGACGCGGCCAAGCTCTACGTGCCTCTCACCCGGCTTGATCTGGTGCAGAAGTATCGCTCCGCCGAAGGCGGCAAGCCGGTGCTCAATCATCTGGGAAGCGCGGCCTGGGGCAAGACCAAGGCGCGCGTGAAGAAGGCCATGGCAGATATGGCCGACGAACTGCTGAAGCTTTACGCCGAACGCAAGAGCGCGCAAGGTATCGCCTTCTCGGCTGATGGGCAATGGCAGCGGGAATTCGAAGACGCTTTCGAGTACAACGAGACCGAAGATCAGCTTCAGGCCACCGCCGACATCAAGCGTGACATGGAATCGCAGCAGCCTATGGACCGACTGCTGTGCGGAGACGTGGGATACGGCAAGACAGAAGTTGCCATGCGGGCGGCTTTCAAAGCAGCGGGTGACAGCAAACAAGTTGCAGTGCTCGCGCCCACGACCGTGCTTGCCTTCCAGCATTGGGAGACGTTTAAACGGCGCTTTGCGGCTTTTCCGCTCACCATAGAAATGATAAGCCGCTTCCGTTCGGCGAAGGAACAAAAAGAAATTCAGCAGAGGGTGGAGGCCGGGAAAGTAGATATTCTCATTGGCACGCACCGGTTGCTTTCCAAAGATATAAAATTCGCCGACCTTGGCCTGGTCATTGTGGATGAAGAGCAGCGCTTCGGAGTGCGTCATAAAGAAAAGCTGAAGCAGTTGAAGAAAGAAGTGGATGTGCTCGCCATGTCGGCCACGCCCATTCCGCGGACGCTGCATATGTCTCTCGTTGGGTTGCGCGACATGAGCGTGATTGAAACCCCGCCGCAGGACCGCATGGCCATCCAGACCGTGGTGGCCGGGTTTGACGAAAAACTTATCCGCACGGCGATTGAACACGAATTGGAACGTGGCGGGCAGATATATTTTGTCCATAACCGGGTGGAATCTATCTACGAAATTGCCGCCAAACTTCAGGACCTGGTTCCCAGCGCGCGTGTGCTGGTGGGCCATGGACAGATGCCGGAAAACGAACTGGAAAGAGTCATGCTCAAATTTATCCGGCATGAGGCAGACGTTCTGGTCGCCACCACCATCATCGAAAACGGGCTCGATATTCCGCTGTGCAACACTATGATCATCAATCGCGCCGACCGGCACGGGCTGAGTGAGTTGTACCAGTTGCGCGGACGCGTAGGGCGCTCCAACCGCCGCGCCTATGCCTATCTGCTGATTCCTGCCGAGGCCGAACTCACACCGGTTGCCCGCCGCCGCCTCGCCGCCCTGAAGGAATTTTCTGACCTGGGAGCGGGATTCAAGATCGCCGCGCTCGATCTGGAATTGCGCGGCGCGGGCAACCTGCTGGGTGGCCAGCAGAGCGGCCACATTGATGCCGTGGGCTTTGAAATGTACACCTCGATGCTGGAGCAGGCAGTGCGCGAACTCAAGGGAGAAGCTGCGCCGCAGGAAGTTGATACGCAACTGAACCTCGGCCTGAACATTCGCATTCCCGCCGATTACATTGGAGAAGAAAACCAGCGTCTGCGCATGTACAAGCGCGTTGCCGGAGTGGAAGACGAAAAGGCCCTTGCCGATGTGACGGCGGAGTTGAGCGACCGCTACGGGGCGCCTCCGGCTGCGGTGGAGAATCTGTTGCGCTACGCAGCTCTGCGATTGCAGTCCAAGCGCATCGGTGTGGCCGGCATTGACCGCAAACGCGACCTGGTCAATATACGATTCGTGGCGGATGCCAAAATTGATCCGCAGCGGCTGGCGGATTTTGTAGCCAAAGAGCGCGGCGCGCAGTTTTCACCCGCAGGCATCCTGAAATTTACTTTGAAAGCCACCCAGGCAGAAGAGGTGCTGGAAAAGCTGCAATCACTTCTGGGTAACTTGGCGGCGGAGAAAATCACCGTCTCCTGAAGGTGACAACCTCTTCGCTGGTCAAATATGATGACTGGCGAGGATTTTTGCCACATGCGTGTTGTTTTTTGTTTGTTTGCCGCTGTTGTTTTTATGGGTACATTCACCTCAGCCCAATCAAAACCCCACAAACAGAATCCCAGGCTGGCGCCTTCCGCCAACTGGGACGCGCTGGTGGATGAGTTTTTCGACCAGAACTACTTCAAGTTCGGTCCCACTACGGGCACCGCAGCCGGTCTTCATCAATATGACGCCTTTCTGGAAGACTACTCGCATACCGCATACGAAAAAGAAACCATCTCGCTGAAGGATTTTCGCAGCCGTTTTGAAGATGTCAGCCCTGAAAAGCTGAATGAAGAGCAGCAGGGCGACCGGGCAGTGGTGCTGGGCTACATCAACTCCACGCTGCTGAACCTGGAGACGCTGCGCCTGTGGCAGACCAATCCTGATTTGTACTCCAGCGGCGTCAGCGGTTCGGTATTCGTGATCATGAGCCGCAACTTCGCTCCCGCGGAAGATCGCTTGCGCATGGTGATTGCCCGCGAAGAGCAGATGCCTAAGGTCTTTCAGGCGGCACGGGTGAACTTGAAGAATCCGCCAAAGATTTATACCGAGGTTGCGTTGATGCAACTTCCCGGTATCATCAGCTTCTTCCAAAAAGATGTTCCTGAAGCGTTCAAAGACGTTCATGACGCCAAGCTTCTCAAAGAATTCAAGGAGAGCAACGGCGCCGTCATCCATGCCCTGGAAAGTTATGAGAAATGGGTGAAGAGTGATCTGCTGCCGCGCTCCAATGGCGACTTCCGTCTGGGCGCCGAAAACTACAGCAACAAGCTTCGTTACGACGAGATGGTGGATCTGCCTCTCGACAGACTGCTGGAGATCGGCATGGCCAACCTGCGGGCCAACCAGCAGCGCTACAAGGAGACGGCCGCCATGCTCGACCCCAGCCAGACGCCGCAGCAGATTCTGGAGCAGATGGGCAAAGACCATCCTGCGCCTGACAAGTTGCTGCAATCGTTTCGCGACGTTTTAGGTGGACTGAAAACCTACATTGAAGAACACAAGATCATCACCATTCCTTCTGAGGTACTTCCCATCGTGGAAGAGACGCCTCCATTTGCGCGGGCGCTGACCTTCGCCTCGATGGATACTCCCGGCCCTTACGAAAGCAAAGCCAAAGAAGCTTATTTCAACGTCACCCTACCCGAGCCCGACTGGAAGCCACAGGATGTGGAAGAGCACATGGCCGGTTTCAATTACGGGACCATCATCAGCACAGCGGTGCATGAAGCCTATCCCGGCCACTACATTCAGTTTTTGTGGACGCCGCAGGTGCACTCCAAGGTCCGCAAGCTGCTGGGGGCCAATACCGACGTCGAGGGTTGGGCGCACTACTGCGAACAGATGATGCTGGATGAGGGCTACGGACGCGATCCCAACCTGCCGCTCGAACAAGACAAGAAATTTTTAAAGCTTCGTCTCGGCCAACTGCAAGACGCTTTGCTGCGCAACGCCCGCTTTATTGTTGGCATTAAGTTGCATACCGGGCAGATGACCTTCGACCAGGGCGTGGATTTCTTTGTCACCGAAGGCTACCAATCACGCACCAATGGCGAGCGCGAGACGCGGCGCGGGACCTCAGACCCAACGTACTTGTACTACACCTTGGGCAAGCTTCAGATCCTCAAACTGCGGGAAGACTACAAAAAGAAGATGGGCGACAAATTCAACCTGCAAGAGTTTCACGACCAATTTATGAAACAGGGTTTTCCGCCCATTAAGATTATCCGCAAGGCAATGCTGGGGGATGACAGTCCAGTTCTTTAAAATCCACAGTACTCAGTACCCAGTACTCAGTACTCAGTTGCGAACACTGAAATCTCCCACTGAGTACTGAGTACCGGGTACTGAGTACTCCATCGAGAGTGCTGAATGCTACGAGTCCGTAAAGCCGTTTTTCCCGCCGCTGGATTGGGCACACGTTTTTTGCCCGCCACCAAAGCCATGCCCAAAGAGATGCTTCCGCTGGTGGATAAGCCCATCATCCAGTATGGCGTCGAGGAGGCGCTGGCTGCCGGCTGCAACCAGATTGTGATTGTCACCGGCCGCGGCAAGACCGCGATTGAAGACCACTTTGACGTCAGCTACGAGCTGGAAAAGATGCTGGCGGAAAAAGGAAAAACGGAGCTGCTGACCATCGTCCATCATATTTCAGACATGATCCATGTCGCCTATGTGCGGCAGAAAGAGGCCCTCGGCCTGGGACATGCCGTGCTCATGGCGCGCGAACTGGTGGGCAATGAGCCTTTCGCCGTGCTGCTCGCCGATGACGTGATTGACGCGGAAGTACCCTGCCTCAAGCAGATGATGGAAGTTTTTGAGGAGACGCAGTCGTCTGTGATCGCCACCCAGGTCGTAGAGGGGAAGGCAATTTCCGCCTATGGTGTGCTCGATGCCAAGCCGGTGAGCGGGAAATTTCAGGACCGGCTCTTTGAAGTCTCCAACATGGTGGAAAAGCCAAGGCTGGAAGATGCTCCATCGAATCTTGCCATCATTGGACGTTATATCCTGACCCCGGGAATTTTCGAGGCGCTTGAGCACACGCCGCTTGGGGCAGGCGGCGAACTCCAACTCACCGACGCCATACGGCTCCTGCTGCAGAAAGAAAAAGTCTACGGCTACCGCTTTGAGGGCACGCGGCATGACACCGGCGACAAGGCGGGATTCCTGAAAGCTACGGTGGAATTCGCCCTCAAGCGACCCGATTTGGGAAATGACCTGCGAATTTGGCTTAAGGGGTTGAAGCTGTAATCGCGCGGCTGCTCAGCTTTGCCCTGCCTTCAGTTTTTTTGATTTTTCCTCTACACCTTGCGCCAGCTTTTCTTTGTGCGACACCATTTTCTTTGCGATCTCGGGGTCGCTGAGGGCAAGAATCTGCGCGGCCAAGATTCCGGCGTTGGTGGCGCCGGCCTTGCCGATGGCGACGGTGGCTACGGGTATGCCGGCCGGCATCTGGACTGTGGCCAGCAGCGAATCCAGACCCTGCAGGGAGCTCGAAGGGATAGGCACTCCGATGACCGGCAGCGTGGTCTCAGCCGCGATCACACCCGCCAGATGTGCCGCGCCGCCTGCGCCGGCAATGATGACTTTCACGCCGCGCCCGGCGGCATTGTGGGCGAACTCGGAAGTCTTACGCGGGGCGCGGTGCGCCGAGGTGATGTCTATCTCGTAAGCAATGCCGAAGCCCGCCAAGGCCTTGCCGGCTTCGCTCATAATTTCCAGGTCAGAGTCGCTGCCCATCACGATTGAGACCACAGGTTTGGAAGTCATTTTTCTCCTCGGCAGATTTAAACTTTCTGCTTCAGCGCCCGTGCGGCGATATCTTTGCGATAGTGCATGCCATCGAAGTGGATCTTCTCTACGGCGGCGTAGGCGCGTTCTACGGCTGCGCTCAAATCTGCGGCGCGCGCGGTTACGCCCAGCACGCGTCCGCCTGCGGTATAAAAGTTTCCGCTCTGGTCGCGGCTGGTGCCGGCGTGAAATACTTTTGCGCCTTCGATCTTGCTGGCTTCGCTCAGCCCGGTGATTTTCTTGCCCACCTCGTAGACTTCAGGATATCCGCCCGAGGCGATCACCACGCAAACCGTGGCATCGCTCGACCACTTGAAGTCGCCTTCGCTCACGCGTCCGTCAATCGAAGCTTCCATGGCCTCGACCAGGTCGCTTTCCATGCGCATGAGGATGGGCTGGGTCTCGGGGTCTCCGAAGCGGCAGTTGAACTCCAGCACCATGGGTCCACGGGGGGTAAGCATCAGTCCGACGTAGAGGATACCCCTATATTCGCTGCCCTCGGCGCGCATGCCGTCAATCACAGGCCGCGCGATGTGCGCCAGCAGCCACTCGCGCATCTTTTCATCCAGCAGGAAATCCGCCGAGTAGGCACCCATGCCGCCGGTGTTCGGGCCGGTATCGCCGTCACCGACGCGTTTGTGGTCCTGCGCTGCCACCAGGGGCGCGACCCGCTGGCCATCGCTCAACACCAGGAAAGAAAGCTCATCGCCCTGAAGAAATTCCTCGAGCACAACGCAAGCTCCGGCGCTGCCCAGCATCTTTCCGGAGAGCATGTCGCCGGCCACCTGTAGAGCTTCTTCTTTGCTTTGGGCAATCACCACACCCTTGCCGGCGGCGAGTCCATCGGCCTTGACAACGATGGGGGGATGGAAGTGCGACAGCGCATCCTTGACCTCTTCCACGGTGTTGCATACCGCATAACCTGCGGTAGGGATGTTGAAACGCTTCATGAACTCCTTGGCGAAGCTCTTGCTCGATTCCAGGCGGGCTGCCGCCTGGGTTGGACCGAAGACGGGCAGGGCGCGACGGTTGAATTCATCCACCACGCCGAGGGTAAGTGGCAGTTCGGGGCCCACAACCGTCAGGTCGGGCTGAATGCGGTTGGCGAGTTCGACGATAGAATCAATGTTCTTGAGGTCGGCGCTGACGCAAGTGGCTTCTTCGCCAATACCGCCATTGCCGGGAGCGCAGATGACTTCAGAGACGCGCGGCGACTGGCGCACCTTCCATGCCAGCGCGTGCTCGCGTCCGCCACTACCGAGAATCAGGACTTTCATTCCCATAAACGTCGAATCAACAGGTTAGGTGGGAGCTTGTGAGGATGTCAAACCGGAAAAGCAGTTCTCCGTTCTCAGTTCCCGGTTCTCAGAGTGCCGCGGATAAAGGCGGATGAACGGGAAAAGCAAATTTTGTTTTTCCGGTTCGGGGCAGAGGAGGGGGGCACTTGCTAGCTAGTTTAAGTAACTCAATACTGGCACTTAACTCTCAGAAAAGAAAGCAGTACTCCTTCGAACAGGTGGTGACTTGCTGAGGAGTCACTGCTGCTATGTCACTGATCGGCAGCTAATGGGTGTTTTGAATCTGCAGAGAGGATTAACCAACAGCCGCGGCTGCGAGGAAGACAGCAACGATAAATGCCATGATAGCGGCGACCCCGTGACCTGATCCTGTGAAAATGCAGGCAGCAACCCCAGCCAGCACTCCAGCAAAGAGCATCCACAGGGCGAAAGCTCTTAAGCCGTTGGGACTGCTGTGTGTTCGTATCTTCATACTTCATACCTCATAAGTTGTAACTCCGGTAATAGATAGTGGGGGCTTCCTCATGATCGTTTCACCCCTCAACATCCAAAGCAGTGGATGTGAGGGATACTTGCTGCATGGTCTATCTCGGCGTTAACCCGTTGAAATTAAACGACATGCGTACCCATTTCGCCACACTAGCTGAGCAGGTTCCCAGCAGTCAGAGAGAACAGCACGGCCAAGATAAAACCAACGCCGCATGGTCAACAATTTTCAAAGAGCACCTGGGACCGAAGTCCTGCATTCTTGAATGCTGCTTCTTTCTAAGGACTTGGCAACCAAAAACCTGGGCTGCTCCGCCCTCGCGTTCTAAACACACTTCAAGCACTCATGATGGCCTAAAATCCCCGGGAATCAAGGTTTTGATACCACATTGATACCTCGGTACAAAGGGGGAAAGGGGCTCACGCTTCGCTGCCCCGAGATTTTGAATGACTTGACTATCTTCCTGCCGCCACGGCTTGTTCCTGTTGCTGCTCCTGTTGATTCTCTTGTTGAAACAGCTCTGGGTACAGATACGTGCCGCGTTGGTTGCCCTTGTCTTCTTCTACTGTGATGTGGTGGGTGTTGGCATAGGCGTCATGACGGATGCCGGTCACCTGCCAGCTCACTTTGGCGTGAGGACGCCCACCGGCAATCAGGAAGTGGTTGTCCTTAATCTCACGAGCAACATAAAGGTTCGGTCCCGGCGCGCCAACAGCCGTGAGCTGGTAACGGAAGTCCTGGTTCAGCGCCTGGAAGTAACCAGGCAGTGCCACCCAGGCCCGGCCTTTGCCGTCGAGGGCCACCACACCATCGTAGATGTTTTTCATCTCGGGAGATTCAACCGAGGCATGATAGAGGTACTTGTTGGAGGGATCAAGCGGATCGTCAATCTTGAAGTCCTTGGTTCCAGCCGTAATGGCGCCGCTGACGCTGAGAGTTCCAGCTACATGCACGTCGCCGCTGGGGCTGCCGGGTGTCAGGATGATGCTGCCGCCAGGGTCGCCACCGAAGCCGGTGCCACCGGTGATCCGCACATTCCCTCCGAACGTGGCGTTGCAATTGTTGCTGCATCCATTCCCGGCCCCCTCAACGGTAAGGACGGCTCCGTCCGCTCCGAGTAGTCCGCCGCCTTGTAGCGATACGTTAGAGTGTGTGCCGGTCGCGGCCAGGCTCCAGTTGCTGTTCGTGCCGGATTTCAAGATTACGTCTGCGCCCACGCTGTTGTAGCCGGTGCCGGCAGTAATATTGACCTTGCCGGCGGGACCCAGGCCGCTGTAGCCGGCTCCTCCCACAACACCGGCATTGCCGGCATTGATGTTGAGGTCTCCGCCTGCGCCTCCATTGGTTGTCCCGGCACTCCCAGCAGAAAGATTAAGCACTCCGCCGTTTCCTGTTCCACTGGCTGCGTTCACTGTGAGGGCCAGTCCGGAGCCTGGCGCGCCACCCGATAGTTGCGTAGAGATCAGATTGCCGGCGCTGACCGTACTGCTGAATGTCGCGGTGGTACCGATCAATCCGCCGGTGAGCGTGCCGCCGCTGAGTTGCAGGTAACGCGCATCGCTCTGCGCTGTTGTGCTATAGGAGGCTGCCGCATTCCCGCCCAGCGCCAGCGCATTGGTGGCCGCTGCTCCCTGCGAGGTGCTGCCGGCGTAGTTCACGCCGAGCTGTGCGTTTGTAACGCAACCGGTGCAGGTTAATCCCGAAGCGGTTACGCCGGTCAATCCCGCGCCGCTGCCGGTGAACGACACCGCGCTTACGCTGCCACTGGCGTTAATATTTCCGCTGACATCGAGCTTCTGCCCGGGAGACGCAGTTCCAACGCCAACATTACCGCCGACATCGGCGATGAGCACATTGCCAAATGCGGCGCCCGAGCCGGGCTCGATGAACACGCTTCCTCCGTTGCCGTTGGCT